>JADGRD010000273.1 GCA_017881285.1 Pseudomonadota bacterium
CGACTACACCGTGGTCATCGTGACCCACAACATGCAGCAGGCCGCGCGCGTCTCGCACCACACGGCTTTCTTCTACATGGGTGACCTCATCGAATTCGATACCACCCAGGTCATCTTCACCAGACCCAGTCAAACCCGCACCGAGGACTACATCACGGGCCGCTTCGGATAGAACAAGGAAGACCGTCATGTTTGGACCCGAACACACCGACCGGGAGTACGAGCACGAGTTGCACCAACTACGCGAGCAACTGCTGGTCATGGGCAGCCACGTGGAGAGCATTATCGGCGACAGCATCCAGGCACTCCTCGAACGCGACAGCAAGCTGGCCGAGCGAACCATCGTGGCCGACAAAGTCGTCAACCGCATGGAGGTCGAGCTTGACGGGTTGTGTCTGCAGATCCTAGCCCGCCGGCAGCCGGTGGCCTCCGACCTGCGTTTCATTACCCTGGTGCTCAAGGTCGTGACCGACCTTGAGCGCATCGCTGACCTTGGCGTCAACATCTGCGAGCGCGTGCTCGAGCTCAACACCGAGCCGCAGCTCAAGCCTTACGTCGACATCCCGCACATGGGCAGTGAGGTTCAGTCCATGCTCCGCGATGTCCTAGACGCCTTCGTGGCCAAGGATGCCGAGCGCGCGCGCAAGGTCATCGACCGTGACCACATTGTCGACGCGCTCTACGCGCAGGTCTTCCGCGAGTTGCTCACCTTCATGATGGAAAGCGCGCACAACGTGTACCGGGCCACGCGGCTGCAGTCGATCGCCAAGTACCTTGAACGAATGGCCGACCACACCACCAACCTGGCCGAGATGGTCATCTTCATGGTCAACGGCCAGGACGTGCGCCACCTCTCCAGCCGGGAAGATCCCGACGACCCAAACCGCCGCCGCGATCACAACTGACTTCGCTACTGGCCGTCAGGACACGAGAACGGGCGTCGGCGTGAGGCCGAGGGCCGGTTCGGCCCCGGGCGGCCGGGCCGCGACCGGGTGGGCGAGCAGCAAGACGGTGCCCCCAGCGGGCGTGTCTTCGTGCGCCCGGGGCACGGCGATCTCCTGGGCCCGCTTGCGCGCGAAGGCGATGAAGATTCGTGACGAAGTTGCCAAGGCCGGAGGCTCAGCGCGCCTTGGTGTCCTGGTGGTTCTTGTACCTCCGGTTCCCCGAAGCAGCTAGGCTCGTCGATCTCTGGTCATCGGACGGGTCCTGCGGTCCATTGGGTTCGGCCAGTCGGAACCCGACACCCCGGACCGTCTGCAGTAGGTCGGCCGCCCTATCCAGCTTGTCCCGCAGGCGCTTGATGTGGGTGTCCACGGTCCGGCTTGCCACCTCGGGATGATAGCCCCAGACCTCGGTCAGCAACTCCCGCCGCGTGCGCATCCGTCCGGGTGAGCGAAGGAGATAGAGCAGCAAGCGCATTTCCAGCGCGCTCACGTGGATCTCCTTGTCGTCCACGAACACGCGATGGGCGGATTCGTCCACACGCAGGTTGCGAAGGCCCAATGCCTCGGCGCCATCGGCAGCGCTCGCGGCGGCTTCGGCGATGAGCGCGTCGATGACGGCTCTTCTCGTCCTGAGCCTCGCCTCAACGCGCAACATGAGCTCGCGCACACTGAACGGCTTGACTACGTAGTCGTCGGCGCCGATCTCGAACCCGAGCACGCGATCGACTTCCTGGGCCCGGGCCGAGAGGATGATGACCGCGGGCTGGTCGGGGCTTGGCGACTTGCGAACCCGGCGGCATATCTCCATGCCTGACATGTCCGGCAGCATCAGATCGAGCAAGACCAGATCGGGATGGAAGGTTTCCAGCGCAGCCAGGGCCAGTTCGCCACGGTCAGCGACCTGGACTTCGTAGCCGCTGGCGCGGAAGGCATACTCCAGTGAGCTGCTGATGTCGGGCTCGTCCTCCACGACGAGCACGCGCTCCTTTGGCGAAGTCTCGCTACCCATGGCTGGAGGAAGCATGGGGTAGTTCCGTTGCATTCCTGTGACGGACGTGTGAATTCTTGCAACATGTGAAGTGCGCGCTTTCTTCGCCGCGCAGGCGGAGACCCAGCGCACCTACACCCAGTATGACGACGACAGTCCCGACCGGCCGCTGGCGCCTGCCATCGTCGCCGCCCGGGTCGCACACCCCTCGGCGCCTCATCTGACCGCCAGCAAAGACGCTTCCGCGGAAGACACGCCGGCGCGGTGACAGAGCCACGCTCAAAGGCCGATAGCGCGCGCGATGAAATAGGTGATGGCGGCCATGACAGCCGACGCCGGGATGGTGAAGATCCAGGCCCAAAGAATGCGGCTGGCTAGGCCCCAGCGGACCCGCCCGGCGTTGGAAATGGTGCCCACGCCCACGATGGCGCCGGTGATGGTGTGGGTCGTGGACACGGGAATCCCTAGCTGGGTGGCGATGAAGATGGCCAGTGAGCCGCCGGTTTCGGCGCAGAAACCGCCGAACGGGCGCAGCTTGGTCAGACGCATACCCATCGTTTTCACGATCCGCCACCCACCCGCCAGGGTGCCCAGCCCCATGGCGGCGTGGCACGACAGAACGATCCACAGGGGGAAATGTGCGGCGCTGGGGAAGGTCTTGCCCAGCATGCCCTGCGAGTAGAGCAGAACGGCGATGATGCCCATGGTCTTCTGCGCGTCGTTGCCGCCGTGGTTCAGGCTGAAGGCGGAGGCGGACAGAAATTGCAGGCGGCGAAACCACTTGTCCACCCGGCCCGGGGTCTGCCTGCGCAGCAGCCATGAGCACCCAACCATCAAGATGGAGGCGCCGAGGTAGCCAAGGAGCGGCGAGATCAGGATGAACGCGGCCGTGGCGCCAATTTTGTTCCAGCCCAGGATGCCCAGCCCCGCCTTGGAAACCCCCGCTCCGATCAGCCCGCCAACCAAGGCGTGCGACGAGCTGGACGGCAAGCCCCACCACCAGGTCAGCAGGTTCCACGCGATGGCGCCGGCCAGGGCGCCGATGATGACCGCCATGTCTACCACCGATGGATCGATGATTCCTTTGCCGATGGTACTGGCGACGTGGAGTTTGAACAACGCGAACGCGACGAAGTTGAAGAACGCCGCCCAGATCACCGCCTTGAGCGGGGTGAGCACGCGGGTAGACACGATCGTGGCGATGGAGTTCGCGGCGTCGTGGAAGCCATTGATGAAGTCAAACAGGAGCGCCGCCGCCACGACCGCGATCACGAGAACCAGATGATTGGTGCTCATGGCCCAAGCCCGTGTTCGCGGCCAGCGCGACCGCAACGGCCGACGGCTGACCAAGTGGATTCGTCGCAGGACATTTTCGGGCGCCAGTAGGGCAGGCTCTCGCGTCTGTCGCGTTACACTTGTGTGACGATTGCGTGACAAGAACTGGAACGCGCCCACCATCGACCTGCCGAGATCGCCTTCGTCCTCGGAAAACGACCTGCGTTACCGTGGCCCCGCCACGCCAAGACCTGCCGATGAGCGAAAAGTGGGGACCACCCAAGTCCAGGTGAGAGAGTTGAACTCAGGTGGTCCCCCAGTGGACCTTGCGAACCAGCGAGTCTTGCCACAACATCCCCGTCACCATCGGCGATCTGGCGGGGACCAATTGCCCACCATCCCGCCCTTGCTACCTTTAGCCGAAGCAAGATTAGTCTCGTTCGACGGCCGCACCCGTTACACAAGTGCAACAGCTCGGATCGATGATGGCCCGCCGTTCATTCCTGCCCCGGACGCGACAAGGGGATGCGACGTGCGCTCTTTCAAGGCGCCGAGCAGTGAGGATCTGGACCACGTGTCAGCAGCTCAACACTCCTGCCCGTGGCCAAGGTGGCCTTGCTGGCCTCGCGTGCTGGCTGCCTATCTTGTCCACCAAGAAAGACCGAGGTGGCGAAGTCGGCGGTGGTAGGCGCGGCGACAGGCGGAGGGTGGCATGCGTTCTGGGAGAAGTAAGGTTATGCTCCGGACCTTGAACCTGCCGGACTCGGCCCCACCGCCATGATCGCGAATTTCGATATCCACGGTTGCAGGATCCAGGTGCGCTGCCTCGACGAGGATCTTCTCGCGCAGGTGAGGAGAGACTATTCCTGGTTCGCCGCCGACCCGTTGGGCGGACAGCCGTCTCACCAAATCGAGCTGGTGGTCGCGCCGCCACCCTTCGAGGCATTGCCGCCGGTGCGCGCGGCGTTCACAACCCCACGCAACGTCTGTTACCACGACGGCGCGCGGAACTACATCGACTACTTTGGTCGTGCGCTGGCCGTGCTGGACCACGACCGTCAGGAATGCACCGTCCATGGGACCGACCCTGGGTTGCTGCACGAGATCGCCTATCTGCAAATACTCTCCGTGGCCGGGCAACACCTTGACACCCTCGGCCTGCACCGCATCCACGCTCTCGCGGGTAGCTACCGCGGCCGCGGCATGATCCTGATGCTTCCCTCCGGCGGCGGCAAGAGCACCATGGCCCTCGGATTGCTCGAAAATCCGAACTTTCGCTTGCTGGCGGAGGACACCCCTCTCGTCGATCGGCGAGCTACGATTCTCCCCTTTCCACTGCGCATCGGCGTCCGGCCCGGTGAGGAAACCGGCGTGCCCGAGCGTCACACCCGGACGCTGCGCAGGATGGAATTCGATCCGAAGACGGTGATCGATATCGACTTCTTCCGCGACCGCATCGGCGCGGCGACTCCAGCGGACTATCTCTTCGCCGGGCAACGCAGTCTGGGGATGGTCTCCGAGATCCACCCCATGTCGCGGGTCGCCGCGCTGCGGTCCCTCGTCAACCACATGGTCATCGGCCTCGGGGTCTACCAGGGGTTGGAATTCATGCTCGAACGCGGCGCCGTGGAGCTGCTCGGCAAAGGCGGGGTGGTGGCCTCACGCCTGCATAGCGCCTGGTCGCTGGTGAATCGCAGCCGGCCCTACCGCTTCGTCATGGGGCGCGACCCGAGCAAGAACTGCCGGACCCTGGCGGCGTTTCTCGACGGCGAAAGGGCATCCAGCGGTGATGCAGGCAGCCGGGCGCATCCTGGTTGAGCCGCCAGGCCACGCGCTTTAGAGACCTGGAAAAACGAAAAGCATGCGTCTGCGTATGCCGCCGGCGAGGCTCCCCAGGATCGAGGTCCAGTTGAGCACCCAGGTGAGGGTTCCGTAGAGGAACAGATCGCGGAGGCCGAGCGCGCGCAGGGAGGACCGGCGATGGAGAATCAGAGCGACCGGGGCCATGGCGGACGGAAGGGTCAAGGCCGCCCATGGGTGGCCCAAGGCCAGCAAGGCCGCGGCCAGGAGCATCCCCAGGTGGAAGAGGAGGAAGGGGGAAATGAAGACCAGCACCCGCAAGGGGCAGAGATCGGTGGAGAGCAGGCGGAGGTAGCGGTGGATGCGCGGACGGGCATCGAGTGAGAGATAGATCTCGCAGCGTCTGCGCATGCCCTTCTTGAAGACCCTTACCCCCGCCGAACCGTACCACCACCACTGGCGGACAAGCGCCGGCACGGAATGCTTGGGCTCATGGCGGACCACGGCCCGCCGCTCGTAGAAGATGTCCCATCCTCCCCGGGCCGCGCGGAGGCACAGGTCGGCGTCTTCACCAGCCCGGCAGGCCTCGTCGTAGGGACCAATCTCCTCGATCACACCGGCCGCCTCATAACCCAGCAGCGAAGGGAATTGCGGGGTCTCGACGTACTGGCCCG
>JADGRD010000274.1 GCA_017881285.1 Pseudomonadota bacterium
GTCGCACCTCGGTGCTCGATGTCCTTCTTCACTTGGGTTCGATAAACGTGGATCGCGACCGGCGTCACAAGCGGCGCACCCAATGTCGCCATCAATGCAATCACACTGAGACGGCGAAGTGGGGACCGGGCGGCGGGCTTCGTCTCCCCTGATTCTCCACGAAAGAGACTGACAACGGCATACGCCGCGAGGGGAAACCAAAAGAGCTTGGCTACCAGCAACATGCGCTGGCACTCGATCTTCACAATACTTTCCCACAAGCGTTCGGCGTGAAAGACGCTTACTAGAATGTCGGAGGAGAGAAGTGCGAAGACAGCTGCGCATAGCACGAAGAACCATCCCGAGGATGAACGGCTACGGATCGCCAGAACGCCACCCAATAACCCGAGCACGACGATGGGCGACCAGCCATTCTCGAAGAGACGCATCTCCACCAGGCGGTGGGCGAGATCCACCAGGGCAAACCCCCGCACACCTAGATCCTGGGTGAGTCCGTTGCGGACGAACATCGGGACGAGATAGAAGGCGGCGAGGCCAAGCCCTAGCCCGACTGCCGCGGCCAAACGCAGTGCCTGCGCATAGGAGAATTCCTTGTTCTTGAGCCATTCGGCAATGAGTAGACACGGCAGAGCGATGCCGTACACGACGATGGGCAACTGGTGCGTGACCAACGAAGCCAGCATCCACAATCCCGCCTTGAGTATGCCCGAGCGGTAGGATTGCCCCGAGTCCGATGCGAGCAAGTCAGCCAGGTTGATGAGCGCCAGCAAGGTGAAACTCATAGCCAGGGTCACCGGCCAGACCCCCAGCCATTCGAGCCAGAACCAGCCACCCTGGTACCACCCTCCTGGATCCAGCATCCAAACAATTGCCGCGATGACCGCTACCGATCGCCCGAAGAACCGTTTGCCGAACAAGTACACGGCGGCAACGGCGAAGACCACAACACCTGCAAACGCGAGCGCGTACGTTCTGGTCCACGAGAGCAATCCGAACGTGGCCGCCCGAAACAGCGCAACCCAGAGCTCCGGTCCGAATGGGGTCATCTCGCCGGAGGGGTAGCCGAATGCAAGAAAGTGGCTCCATCCCTTGAGCCGGCCGCGTCCGAGCATTTCGTGCCAGAAGTGAAATGCTTTCGAAAAGTGTTCCGCGTGATCGTGGCTGAAGGCAATGTCTTGAAACCAGAACGAAAGAAGTAAGACGGAGCCCAGCAATGCCACCAGCTTGAAGATCCAGCCCGTACCAGATAGACGCCATCGCCGGGGCCAATGGGATGCGACTGCCATGATGGCGGCTCGCCAGTGTGCGAGACACTCGACGACGCCCCCGATGGCCACCAGAAGTAAGAACGCCGCTCCGATCTGCGGCAGCTGCTCTCCCGAGGCGGAATCGCCTTTGCCAAGCAGCAGGAGGCCGAACCCGCCAGCGACTAGGACGCCGACCGTGGCCAGGATTCCGAGAATCCATTGACCGCGAGGAGCGTTGTTTGCCGCATGGTCCATCTGCCTGTCTTCCATTCCCGCGCGAGCTTCGGGCGATTGCATCGAAAAATAAATACTTGTTTTGGCTATTTCTCTTTCAGAGGAAATAGCCCCTCCTTTCCTCAAACCGACGAAGGGCACGGCCAGGTGTTCCTGCGCCGTGCCCTTGGCTCCAGACTTGCGTGGCCTAGCTACGCGAAAATCTCTTTGCCGTGTCCGGCGGAGCCGAGCACGTTCTTGTTCTTCTCGATGATGAGGCTCTTGAGCTCGTCGCGGGCGGGACCCAGGTACTTGCGCGGGTCGAACTCTTTGGGGTTCTCGGCGAAGGCCTTGCGGATGGCGGCGGTCATGGCCAGGCGGCCGTCGGAGTCGATGTTGATCTTGCACACCGCGGAGGTGGCAGCGCGGCGGAGCTGCGCCTCGGGAATGCCGACCGCGTCTTCCATCTTGCCGCCGTACTTGTTGATCATCTCGACGTACTTGAGCACGACCGACGAGGCGCCGTGGAGCACGATGGGGAAGCCGGGGATGCGCTTCTCACACTCTTCGAGGATGTCGAAGCGCAGGGGAGGCGGTTCGAGGATGCCTTGGGCGTTGCGCTTGCACTGCGCGGGCTTGAACTTGTAGGCGCCGTGCGAGGTGCCGATGGAGATGGCCAGCGAATCCACGCCGGTCTTCTTGACGAAGTCCTCGACCTGCTCGGGCGGGGTGTAGACCGACTTGGCCGCGACCACGTCGTCCTCGATGCCGGCCAGCACGCCCAGCTCGCCCTCGACGGTGACGTCGTACTTGTGGGCGTACTCGACGACCTTGCGAGTTTCCTCGACGTTCTTGTCGTACGGGTGGTGCGACCCGTCGATCATGACCGACGAGAAGCCGGTCTCGATGCACGACTTGCATAGCTCGAAGGTGTCGCCGTGATCGAGGTGCAGGGTGAACCGCAAGGGGCTGCCCTTGGCCTTGATCATTTCCAGCGCGCCCTGGGCCATCCAGCGCAGCAGGGTCTGGTCGGCGTATTTGCGCGCGCCCGAGCTGACCTGGAGGATGAAGGGTGAATCGGACTCGACGCAGCCGAGAACGATGGCCTGCAGTTGCTCCATGTTGTTGAAGTTGTAGGCCGGAATAGCGAACTTGCCGGCCATCGCCGCCTTGAACATCGCGCGGGTGTTGACGAGGCCGATTTCCTTGTAGAGAGCCTTCTCTGACATTGCCTTTCACTCCTTGCTTGGTCTTTGGGGGGTTACTTGCCGTGCATGATCTTGGCGACCTGGGGGGCCTGGATGCGGTCCTGGGTCGGCATCTCGCCCGCGAGGGGGCGGCAGTACTTGAGGAAGGCCTCCGTGACGTTGTTGCCCTCGGCGTTGATGAAGGCGTCGTCCATGTGGCGGGTCTTGGCGGCGACGGAATCGAGCGGGATGAGCTCGTAGTTCACGGCGTAGTCGCCCACGCGCTTGATGGCCACCGAGCCGTCCGCGCCGTGCATGGCCGCGAACTGCACCGCCTTCTGACCAACCGCGCGCGCCTCTTCGGCGTCGGTCTGGCTGATGCAACCGAGGAACGAGCGCTGCAAATAGCCGAGGGTGTCGGCGCGGATGCGCTTGATCTTGGTCTTGGCCTTGATGAGGTCGGCCAGGAGGTCGCCGAGGGCGCCGGTGCCGGAGAGCTGGAGGTTGCCGTGCGAGTCCTTTTCCGCGCCCTTGAGCGAGGTGATGATGGGCGCGCCCGTCTTGTCGCTGACGCCTTCCGAAACCGCGATGATGCAGCGGCCGTGCTTGTCGTAGACCTTCTGCACGTCGGCGACGAATTTGTCGGCGTCGAAAACGCGCTCGGGTACGTACACGAGGTGCGGCCCGTCGTCCTCGAACTTGCGGCCGAGCGCCGAGGCCGCCGTGAGGAAGCCGGCGTGGCGGCCCATGACCACGGCGATGTACACGCCGGGCAGGGCGCGGTTGTCCAGGTTGGCGCCGGCGAAGGCCTGGCCCACGAACTTGGCGGCCGAGCCGAAGCCGGGGCAGTGGTCGGTGCCGACCAGATCGTTGTCGATGGTCTTGGGCACGTGCACGCAGCACAGCTCGTACTTGGTCGCGCGCGCCTGCTCGTTGACGATGCGGCAGGTGTCGGAGGAATCGTTGCCGCCGACGTAGAAGAAGTAGCGGATGTCGTGGGCCTGCATGATCTTGAACATTTTCAGGCAGTACTCGCCGTCGGGCTTGTCGCGCGTCGAAGCGAGGCCCGAGGCCGGGGTGACAGCCACGTCCTCCAGGTTCTGCGTGGTGGTCTGGCCGAGGTCGAGGAAGTCCTCTTTGAGCACGCCGCTGACGCCATGCCGGGCGCCATACACGTGGGTGATCTGGGGAAATCGGCGTGCTTCGAGCACGACGCCAACGACGCTTTGGTTGATGACCGCGGTTGGACCACCGCCCTGCGCGACAAGTGCTTTTCCAGTCAACTTCGCCATGTGTTTCTCCGTGTTTCTCCGTCTCGATAGGTGCTTTCAGAGCCGTTCGGGCGGAGACAATAGACGCGCGTGGCGGGGTTGACTACTGCAAATTGCTGAAATGGGAACCCTGAAAGGGTTCCCAAACCCTCCCGCGCTCTGGCTCCGCCGGGCCAAGTCCAGCTCCGCCAACGCGATTGGCGCAAGCCAGCACGCGGACGAAGCCAGTCGAGAGACCGGTGATGCGGGCCGGCCGCTACTCTTTCACGGGCCAGGGCGTGCGCGCGGGAGTGCCGTCGGGCGCGGGCTTGGGCGCGGGGCCGGCGGGCTTGGCCGCGGGCGGTGGCGTGGCGGGCGCGGACATGGAAATGCCGGCGCACACCTGGTCGCGGTTCGGGAACCACACCGTCTGGGCACCCGCGCAGGCCTTCGCACGACGTTCAGTCAGGCGCTTGGCCTGCTTCGAGCCGGCGCTGAGCTTGGTCGGGGCGCAGCGGCGTTTGGGATCGCAGGAGTAGGCGCCCCAGCCCTCGGCCTCGCCGATGCCGATGGCGAAAACCGTCACGGGCCCGATGCGGGCCATGGGGATGCCGAGCGCGTAGTCCTTGCCCAGCCCGGAAAACCCGCGCGCGATGGCGGTCGACGCGCACTGCCGGGTGTCGTCGGCGCTGACCTCCTTGATGGTCGCCTCGAGGCCGCCGCGATCCACGCACGGCTTCTCGCCTGCCGTCTCCCAGTTCTCGAGCCCCAGTGCCTTGTTGACCGCGATGATTACCTCGGTCATTTCCTTCGCGGTCGCCGCCGGCAGCTTGGCCGCCGGATCGCCCGCCACGAGCAACGTCCATACGATGGTCGCTAGCATGAGGGGGATAGTACCTCGATTCGGCGGAGGCGGAGAACGGGCGAATTTTCGTTGTGGGTGGATCCCATCTTTTTCAGTCGCCAGCCCGGAAACGCAACTCGACGGCGACATCCACGGAGAGCAGCATCTCGTCGCGTGTGACCCAGGCCATCGTCGCCAAGTCGAAGATGACGTCCGTGCGCCGGCCGACCGCCCAGGCCAGCCCCGCCGCCAGGCGCGCCACGGGGCCGTTGCGGGCCAGGTAGCCCGTGGCGAACTGGATCGGGAATGAAATGGAATGATCGGGTCCGGGTGGTTTCTCGTACGTCACGAGGGCGCACGGCATGAGCGCGTTCACGCGCCGGTCTTTCCCCTTCAAGTTGGCGAGAGCGAGATAGCCACCCAGGCTCACGCGCGAGGCGAAGGCGTAGTCGAGGTGCCCCGCGAGCAGGGTGTTTTGGAACTTGCCCGGCGTCACGCCCTGCGCGCTCTCTAGTTGGAGCGACCAGCTGGCTCGCGAGGGAGAGGAACCGGGGCTTGGCGCGATCTCGGGTTGCGCCGCCAGCGTCGAAGCCGGAGTGGGTGGGGTCGGGCCAGGCGGAGACGCGGGTGGCGGAGGCGGGTACCACGGATACGGCGCGTAGGGTGGTGGGTACCACGGATACTGCGTGGGCGGCGGCGGGTACCAGGTGGCCGGCGGTATTGGCGCGGGGAGGGCAGGGGGCGGTGGTGACGGCGAGGGTGCGACGGGACGTCCGGCGGGCTCGGCGGGTGGCGGCGGCGGGGGCTCGACGGAAGGCTTTTCCTGCGCCATCACGGGCGCGGCCGCGAGCCAGACCGCGAGGACGGCAGCAGCGCGAATCATCGTTGACCTCCCCCGGGTTCGCGGGCGGCGGCCCGCGAACGCAAGACGGACT
>JADGRD010000275.1 GCA_017881285.1 Pseudomonadota bacterium
ACCGTCATGCTCGGATCCGTCACGCTGAGGAAATCCTTGGCCGCCGGGGTAAGATTCAAGTCCCAGGAGTTGAATTGGGTGTCGACCCCCGTCATGTTGGTGTTCTTGTTGGGGAAGCCGATGTTGTTCCGCATGATGTGGACCAGGTCACCGGTCAGAATAATGGTCGTGTTCGGATCGCCGGCCGGGCTCGCCAGCATGTTGTATTGCGTGCCATTCTGGAAGGACGTGTTGTTGTACCAGGTGTTCCCGCCCGTGGAATGGTTGGCATAGAACCCCGAGGCCTTGTTCTTCCAGGCGACGTTGTTCTGGACCAGGTGCCGGACGCCGGTCTTGCTGCTCCCCATCTTGAACCCGTTACCATTTCCCGACGAGGGATTGGTGTTGCCGTAGTCGGCGTAGCCATTGCCCATGGCCCAGGAGTTTTCCACGGTGACCGGAATCTCGTGGTTGATCAAGTCGTACCCGTCGTCCGAGTTCCACCACGCCCGGCAGCCCCTGATGCTCGTGCGCTCACCGGCGATCTGGTAGTGGACACCGAAGCCGTCGGCATTCTGTCCCTGACCTTGGTTGGAAGTCGCATCATAGTTGTCATGCGCATCGCAATTGAGGATCAGGTGGCCACCAGAGTCCTTGCTGCCGATGAAGATCCCATTGCCGCTGTTGTGGTGCATGTTGAGGAGCTCGAAGATGTCGTTGCTACCGCTCGTCACCGACACGGCATTGTTGGAGAAGGTGGTCATCGGGACGTTGCAGAGCTCGAGCCCCTTGAAGTGCAGCCAGCTACCGCTGATCGAGAAGCCCATCGTGTAGCCACTGGTCGAGATGGTCATGTTCGCGAAGTCGAAAACCGGGACCTCGCCGGGATAGGCCCAGTACTTGATCCGGCTGGTATCCGAGGTCCCGCTCTTCGTGAAATTGATGCCGGCGGCGCTCGTAGCGGGCGTCGTGATGCTGTACGTCCCGCCACGAATCCAGACCGTATCACCAGCCACCGCGGTGTTGACCCCCTTCTGCAGGGTGGCAAAGGGTTTATCGATCGTGCCAGCATTCGAATCGCTGCCCGTGAGGGCCACGTAGTATTCCGTGGCGAACGCATTCTTCGCGGCGAAGAGGCCCAGGCCGGCGACCAGCCCGACTAGCAGCGCGTGCCGCCGACCCGTTTTCCTTGGGCGTTCCACGGTTTTCATCAAGAGCTCCTTTCCTGCATGATGGCGATGCGCGAGCGAAGCGCTGGACTTCCAACTCCTACTGACAGTGTAGCGGCGCCGCGGAACGGCTCATCCCCTCGCCCAGGCGGCCGAAAAGGAACGACCGACCTACGGCTGCGGTCGGACCTTGGGGTTCCAGAGCAATTGGTGCGCCTCGCGCAGCATGGCCGGGATCCGCTCGCGGAACGGCGAATCCGGGAGCGCAGCGATCATCTCGGCATCGTCGAAGCTCTCGGCGCGCGCGCCGGGCACCCAGATGTCGTCGGGCTTCATCGAAATGTAGCGCTCCTGCGCGAAGTCGAGGAGGTCGAAGGCCAGGACCAGGTTGCGTAGCCAGAGGATGCGCCTGACGTTGATCTGACCCGGCAATTCGTCCCATTCGCGCAGGCCATCCCGCCAGTGGCTCGCGAAATCGTCGCCCAGGGCCTCGCGGTAGGCGGCCTCGAGCCGCCTGGCGATGGGGTCCAGAATCGGCGCGGGATTGGCGAGCAGGGGCAGCACCTTGAGGTGCTCGTCGAAGTCGGTCGGCCGCCCGGCGCCCAGCGACAGGGTATGGATGTCGGGCTGGGCAAGGCACCACAAATCGTTGAACACCATCGGTGACAGCGGCTCGCACAGCGCCCGCAGCTTGGCCGACGCGCGGTAGAGGCGTCCGCCCTTGTCCGACGGGCTGATGATGAAGGTGCCCATGTCGTGCCGCCGCGCCGCCGCGAGGACCGGCAAGTTGTCCTGGAACAGGTAGTAACAGTGAAAGTTCAGGTAATCGAAGCGGCCGCTTTCGATCATGCGCAGGATGAGTGGCTGCGGCGCGTGCGTCGAGAACCCGAGGGCACGGATGCGCCCCTGCTTGCGCCAGCGCTCCGCGACCTCGAGACAACCGCCCGGCGCCAGTGTCAGCTCCACCGACTTCTCATCGTTGACCCCATGGACGGCGAAGAGATCTAGATACTCGACGCGCAGCAAGCGCAGGGATTCCTCGAGGTGCCCCTCGAACTCCTTGGCATCCTCGGTGGGCAGAACCTTGCTCTGCAAGAGGAAGCGATCCCGCCGGTGGCGGGCCAGGGCCGGACCGAGTTGCGCCTCACTGGTGCCATAGCCGCGCGCGGTCTCGACGTGGTTGATGCCCAGGCCGAGCGCGAGGTCGAGGGTCGCCTCCAGGTTCTGCTGGCTGGTCGGCGAAGTCTCCGCCCCCCGCAGCCAGGATTCCTGGAAGCGCATGCCGCCGAGCGAAAAGACGGAAATCTCGAACTTCGTTCGGCCAAATCGTCGGTACTGCACGACGCGGAGTTTACCCTTTCTCGCGGGAACAGCGAAGTGGGCTTCTACCCTGCGGATGCGCAGGCGCTGGCTACAGGGGACGCCCCCCATCTGTCGCGGGTCCACGGATATCCGTTCGTCCGCGTTTCGGGCCTCCAACTGCAGAACTGGGCCGAGAACGAGCCCTTGGGATGCGTCTCAATTCCGGCACTTGGCCTGGCGTCACCCTGGACGGCCACGACACGGACCCCGCGCAGCGATTTCGCGGTGTCTAGAATCGTCGATCCCCTACTCCACCCGCTGGAAGAACCGCCCCCAGCGGATCGACTTGAACCAGTCGGCGACGCCGGCGGGGGAGAGGCCGCCGCGCGCGGGATCGCGCGACCACCACACGATGAGGGCGCGGCCCTTGATGAGCTTGTAGGGCACGAAGCCCCAGAAGCGCGAGTCCTTCGAGTTGTCGCGGTTGTCGCCCATGGCGAAGTAGTGGCCTTCCGGGACCTTTACGGGACCGAAGTTCGAGGGGCCGAGGCGCGGGTCCTGGTGGGTCACGTGCGTTACGGGGCCCAGGTGCTCGAGCCACGCCTCGCAGGGATGCCGGATCTCCTCGCCCTCGGCGGCGGAGCCGTCATCCGTCGTGCACGGTGCCGCGGTAAATTCGCGCGGCATCGGCTGGCCGTCGATGAACACCTCGTTGCGCCGGACCTCGATGGTCTCGCCGGGCAGGCCCACCACGCGCTTGATGTAGTCCACGCTCTGATCCGGCGGGAACTTGAAGACGATGATGTCACCACGTTTGGGCTTGCCCAGTTCCGCGATCTTGGTGTTGGTGAACGGGATGCCGACGGCGTAGGCGAACTTGGACACGAAGATGTGATCGCCCACCTCCAGCGTTGGAATCATCGAGCCCGAGGGGATCTGGAAAGCCTCGACCACGAAGGCGCGCAGGAGCAAGGCCACGCCGAGGGCCAGGCCGATGGACTCGGCATACTGGCGCGCCGAGGACTTGCGCGCGAAGGCCAGGTGCTCGTCCATGCGCGCGTCGAGATCCGTGATGGCCTGGCGCATGCGCTCGAAATCGTCGCCCTGGCGCGCCGCCTCGACCTCGGCGATGGCCGCCTGCACCGTCGTCGCCACCGACTCGGGAATGCGGTACCGCTTCTTCTTGAGGATGCGCTTGGCCTCGCCCACGAGTTGCTTGGCTTCGGTCTTGGCCCGGCTCCATTGCCGGTGGGAACGCCAGGAATCGAGAATGTTCATCCGCATGGCTAGTCGACCTTGAGAATGGCGAGAAACGCCTCTTGCGGGATTTCCACGTTGCCCACCTGCTTCATGCGCTTCTTGCCTTCCTTCTGCTTCTCGAGAAGCTTGCGCTTGCGTGTGATGTCGCCACCGTAGCACTTCGCGGTCACATTCTTGCGCAGAGCCTTGACCACCGTCTTCGCGATGACGCGCGAGCCGATGGACGCCTGGATCGAGACCTCGAACTGCTGCATGGGAATCAGCTCCTTCATCTTGATACACAAGTCGCGGCCCTTGATGTACGAGGTCTCGCGGTGGACGATGGCGGAGAGCGAGTCCACGCGATCACCGTTCACCAGCAGGTCCAGGCGGCAGAGCTCCGCCGTGCGGTAGCCCTTCGGCTCGTAGTCGAGGGAGGCGTAACCGCGCGAGATGGACTTCATGCGGTCGTAGAAGCCGAATACCACCTCGGCGAGCGGTAAGTCGTAGCGGATGATCACCCGGCGCTCGCCGGCATAGGAGAGGCTGGTCTGGGTTCCGCGCCGTTCCTCGCACAGCTTGAGCAAGCCGCCCACGTATTCCGGCGGGGTGTGGATGGCGGCGTTGATGAGAGGCTCCTCGATACGCTCGATCTCACCCTCCGACGGGAACTTCGCCGGATTGTCGAGCTCGACGATGCCGCCGTCGCGCTTGACGACCTGGTAACGCACGGTGGGCGCCGTGGTGACGAGGTCGAGGTCGTACTCGCGCTCCAGCCGCTCCTGCACGATCTCCATGTGCAGCAGGCCGAGGAAGCCGCAGCGAAAACCAAAGCCGAGCGCGGCCGAGACCTCCGGCTCGCGGCTGAAGCTGGCATCGTTCAAGCGCAGCTTGTCGAGGGCGTCGCGCAGATCCTCGTAGCGCGCTGGATCGGTCGGGAAGATGCCGGCGAAGACCATGGGCTTGGCCGGCTGGAAACCCGGCAGCGCCTTCTCGCAGGGCTTGCTCGCCTCGGTGATGGTGTCGCCCACGCGCGCATCCGCGACCTCCTTGATGGCGGCCGTGATGAACCCCACCTCGCCCGGGCCGAGCTCGTCCACGTCCTTGGGGAAAGGCGCGAAGGCGCCCAGGCTGACGATCTCGTAGTCGCGGCCAGCAGCGAGCAACCGGATCTTCTGCTTGCCCCGCAGGGTTCCATCGACCACGCGCACCAGCAGCACCACGCCGCGGTAGCTGTCGTACCAGCTATCGAGCAGGAGCACCTTGAGCGGCTTGCCGGCGTCGCCCAAGGGGGCCGGGATGACGCGCACCACCGCTTCGAGGATCTCCTCGATGCCACGGCCATCCTTCGCCGACGCCAGGATCGCCCCCGAGGCGTCGATGCCGATGACCTCCTCGATCTGGCGCTTCGCGTTCTCGGGATCGGCCGAGGGCAAGTCTATCTTGTTGATGACGGGAACAATCGCCAGGTTGTGCTCGGTGGCCATGTAGACGTTGGCCAGGGTCTGCGCCTCGACGCCCTGCGAGGCATCCACCACCAGCAGCGCACCCTCGCACGCGGCCAGCGAGCGCGACACCTCGTAGTGGAAGTCGACGTGGCCGGGCGTATCGATGAGGTTCAGCTCGTAGGTCTGGCCGTCCTGGGCGTGGTACGCCAGGCGCACGGTGGCCGCCTTGATGGTGATGCCGCGCTCGCGCTCGAGATCCATGCTGTCGAGAAACTGATCCTTCTGCTCGCGCTGGGAAAGCGCGCCGGTGAACTCGATGAGCCGGTCGGCCAGCGTCGATTTGCCGTGGTCGATATGGGCGATGATGGAGAAATTACGGATCAGAGGGGGCGGGGTCGGCACTGCGTTTCACCTTCTGGGCTACTTGCGGACTACGTCGAGAGTGAGCTGCCCGGGAAGCTGCCCCTTCTCCCTCTCCAGGATCAAATCGATCCCC
>JADGRD010000276.1 GCA_017881285.1 Pseudomonadota bacterium
TGCCGCCGGTGCCTGGGGCGCCGCCAGAGGCTCCCCCCGAACCGATTGTGCCGCCACTGCCGGAGCTATCGCCAGAGCTCGTAGCGCCGCTTGTGCCCGAGGAGCCTCCTGCGTTCTTCGCGCCACCCCCGCCCGACGCGCCACCCCCACCCGACGCGCCACCGTTGGCCGTCGTGCTGGCCGGATTCGTGGTTCCCCCGGTTCCCGTCGCAGTCGAAGTGCTGGTCGAGGTGTTGGCGTCGGGAGTTGATATGCGTGCCTGCGCACAGCCGCCGGGACCGAGGGACAGCGCCAACGCGCCCGCCACCAGGGTCAGTTGCGCGCCCAATATCGAGGACGTGCCACGGGATGACCGCCAACACCGAGGGCTGGCGGTGATCGCCAAACGGGAGCGCGGGATGTCAATACCTCGAACCGCAGGCATGCAGCAAAGATAGCGGGAACTTCTCCCCCTGGAAAGGCGAGACGCGCCTCCGAGCCCATGCGCATCGTGCCGGCTAGACTTCGCCCAACGACGATGGCGATGCTCGATCCAGCCCAACCTCTGCGAGTCACGGTGCTCGCCGGTGTCAGCGCGGTGCCAGCCCCCGCATGGGATACCCTGGTCGATGCCGATGATCCTTTTCTCGAACACGCCTTTCTGGCGGCGCTCGAGGACTCCGGCAGCGTGGGCCCCGGGACGGGGTGGGAGCCGCACATCCTGGTCGCGCACCGAGGGGAACGACTGGTGGGTGCGGTCCCGCTCTACCTCAGGCACGACAGCATGGGGGAGTTCATTTGGGACTTCGATTGGGCGCAGGGGGCGCGCCGGGTTGGGATTCCCTATTTCCCCAAATTGGTGGCCGCCATCCCGTTCACGCCCGCGGCGAGTCATCGCTTGCTGGTCCACCCCGCCGAGGCTCGCGTCGCGGTGGTGCCGGCCTTGGCCGCAGGCTTGCGTCAGGTCGCGGACGAGGTCGGCGCATCATCGGTGCACGTCCTCTTCTGCCGGCCCGAGGAGGTGGACGAGCTGATACCAACCGATTTCCTGCCTCGGGCCAGCTTCCAGTTTCACTGGACCAACCGCCAGCCGGAACCCTACCGCGACTTCGACGACTTTCTGGCCGGTTACCGCTCGCGTAATCGCAAGCAGGTGCGCCATGAACGCAGGGTCGCCGACGAGCACGGGTTGCGCATCGTCGTGGCGCCTGGCACCGAGCTGGATGACCGGGCCTGGGACGCCCTCGATCGTTGCTATCGCGCCACGATTTACGCCTACGGCAACATCGACTCTCTCACCCCTGATTTCTTCGTGCGCATCCGGCGCACCCACGCCCACCGCCTGCTCGCCGCGCTGGCCTACCGCGACGGCGAGCCCATCGCCGCCGCCGTGAACTTCGCGCGCAGCGGCCGGTTGTGCGGGCGCTATTGGGGCAGTGACGTGCCGCTGCCGATGCTGCACTTCGAGCTCTGTTACTACCGCCTCATCGAATACGCCATCGCGCACGGCTGCGAGCGCTTCGAGGGTGGCGCGGGCGGGGAGCAGAAGCTCAAGCGGGGATTTCTGCCGCAACGCACGTACAGCGCCCACTGGATCCGTCACCCTGGCTTCGGGCAGGCCATCGCCGACTACCTGGGCCGCGAAGCCCGCGCCGTCGACGAAGCGATGCGCCTGTGCCGGGACGCTTCGCCGATTGTGCGATAGGGCGGGAGTCGTGAAAGGCTGGGGGCTGTCCCTGACCCCTCCAACCAGGCGCGACCGTCATGCCCCAAGAACGATGGCGGCAGGATCGCGGCAGGGATCGATTTCCTGGGCGTTCGCGCCCGTGTATTGTCTCGTCGATGACGCTTGGCCGCTGGGTGATCGTCGTCCACGTGCTCGTGGTGGGTACGGCCGCGGCTGCGGATGATCCGCCCCGTCCGGTGACCGCCACACGGCTCAGCCGTTGCCCACTCCTCTGTTAGCGTCTATTGTCCTGGGGAGGAGACACGAAGGTTCTCCGGCCTCACCAACCAAGTCAAGAATGAAGTGGCCGAATGGCTTCGAGGTTGGGATGAACGCCGGCCACGACTCCTGGAAGAATGCAAACGCAGAGACCAAGAGCTGCGCGGAGCGGCGCGCAGAGGTTGTCAGCGAGAGTGAGCGCCTGTCAGCCGCAGACTCTATCTGGACTGGACGCCAGGTGTGCGCCGACCATGAACTCCACCGACCAGAAGCCCTCGTAGGCCAAATTGGTCGTCATGGTTGTTGTGTGCTTGCCCGCGTAGATGTTCGTCCGCCAGACCGCCCGCCGGTGAGCTCCGACTTTGGCACGGGGGAGGGGCAAACTCCGCTGGATGAGCAAGCAAGGGACCGAGGATCGTGGCCGCGAGTTGACGAGCCTGGCTGACCGATCGTGGCGGCAGAAGGATGCGGAGGCCGTGCTCGCGGCGTGGGAGGAGAGCGGGATGTCGCCGCATCTGTTCGGGTCGCTTCTGAATCCCTGACCGAGGGGTTTCTTCACCCGGCTTTTCCCGGTCACGACCGATACCCGAGCCCGGGCGATTCTCTACCGCTGGGTCAGCCAATTCAGCGCCTGCTGCCAGAAGCGGCCGACGTCGGCGGTGGCGAATTGCAAGCCGTTCTCGATCCACTCTTCGCCCCAGAAGGTGGGCAACCCAGATCGCCCGCGAAGATCAAGCCTGCATTGTGGGTGATTTTTCGCTAGCGTGTCCTGCGATGTCCCAGGTCACCTTCGAATCTTGGCTGGCGGCGACGCATCCGGGGATCCCCGCTTCCGGCATGACCGCGGTCCTGCGCCTGGCCGAGGAAGGCGCCACCGTGCCCTTCATCGCGCGCTACCGCAAGGAACAGACCGGGGCGCTCGACGAGGTGGCCATCCGTGCGGTGATCGACGGCAAGGAAACCTGGGACAGCATCCGCAAGCGGCAGGCCTTCATCGTTTCCGAGATCGAACGGCAGGGCAAGCTCACCGACGAGCTGCGCGCGCGCATCGAGGGCACCTGCGACCTGCCCGCGCTGGAAGATCTGTACCTGCCTTATAAGCAGAAGCGCAAGACCAAGGCGGCCATCGCGCGCGAGGCGGGCCTTCTGCCCCTGGCCGACTGGTTGTGGGATTGCGGCCATGGGCTCGCCACGCCGACGGCCAGCGAAAGCCCGGACAGCCGCGCCAGCGCCTTCATCGACGAGGAGAAGAAGGTTCCGGATGCCGACGCGGCCCTGGCCGGCGCGATCGAGATCCTCATCGAGCGTCTGTCCGAGAACGCCGACCTGCGCAGCACCACGCGTGCCCGGTACCTGGACGACGGCTTCGCCAAGACCGCAAAAGGCGAAAAGGCCAAGACCCCGAGCAAGTTCGAGAACTACTTCGCCTACGAGGCGCGCGTGCGCGACCTGCTCAGGCCGGAGAGCTCGCATCGCTACCTGGCCATGCGGCGCGGCTGGATGGAAGAGGAGCTGACCTTGCACTTGGGCGGCCCCAGCCCACGTGAGCCGGTGGATACCTCCTGCAAGCCGCGCGCGGGCGGCCCAGTGGATCCGCTCGCCGAGGAGCTTTTGGCCATGTTCGAGGCCGCCGCGTGCAGCCGGCCGGATTTCGCGGGCGCGCCACTCTTGCGGAGGGCCGCGCGCTTCGCCCTGCGCGCCCACGTCGTGCCCGCCATCGAGAACGAGGTGCACAAGGCGCTCCGCGAGGTGGCCGACGAGGCCGCGATTCGCGTCTTTGCCGAGAACGTTCGCAAGCTGCTGCTGGCGGCGCCTTTCGGGCCCAAGGCGGTGCTGGGCGTGGATCCCGGTCTGCGCACCGGGTGCAAGCTGGCCGTGGTCGACGATTCCGGCAAGTACGTGGGGGGCACTGTCATGCATGTGGAGTCGACCGGCGGCAAGCTGGGCGCCACGACGCTGCTCTCCGAGCTGGTGAAGAAAGGTGGCATTCGCGCCGTCGCGGTCGGCAACGGCACCGCCGGTCGCGAAGCCGAGGCTTTCGTGCGCGACGCCTTGGACGGCGCCGGACTGAAGGTGCCGGTGGTCATGGTCAGCGAAGCCGGGGCCAGCGTGTACAGCGCCAGCGATGTCGCGCGCGAGGAATTCCCCGACCTGGACGTCACCGTCCGCGGCGCCATCTCGATCGCCCGGCGTTTGCAGGATCCCCTGGCCGAGCTGGTCAAGGTCGATCCGAAGAGCATCGGCGTGGGCCAGTACCAGCACGACGTTTCGCCCACGGCCTTGCAGAAGAGCCTGGACGCCGTCGTCGATTCCTGTGTGAACCAGGTCGGCGTGAATCTGAACACGGCCTCGTATGACCTGCTTGCGCACGTGTCGGGCATCGGGCCGGGCCTGGCCAAGGCTATCGTCGGCTATCGTGGCAAGAACGGCATCTTCGGTTCGCGGCAGGCGTTGCTGGAGGTCCCGCGCTTTTCCGCCAAGGTGTTCGAGCAGGCCGCGGGGTTCCTGCGCATCCCCGAGGCCCTACACCCGCTCGACAATACGGGCGTGCACCCGGAACGCTATGCCGTGTTGGAGAGACTGGCCGGGCGCTTGGGGGTGCCGGTGGCTGGCCTGCTGGGCGCGGGCGTGCAGTTGGTCAAGGGCGACCGCGATCTGGAGAAGGAGCTCGGCGCCTTCACTTTCGCCGACGTGGTGAAAGAGCTGGAGAAGCCGGGCCGCGATCCGCGCGAAACCTTCGTGCCGTTTGTCTTCCGCCAGGACATCCACACCTTGCCAGACCTGCAACCCGGAATGGTTTGTCCAGGCATCGTCACCAACGTCACCAATTTCGGCGCCTTCGTCGACATCGGCGTGCACCAGGACGGCCTGGTCCACATTTCGCAGCTCGCCGATCGTTTCGTCAAGGACCCGCGCGAGGTGGTCAGCCCCGGCGACCACGTGAGCGTGCGCGTGCTGGAGGTGAAGCTCGACAAGCAACAGATCGCGCTGTCCATGCGTTCCGGCGCGAACGCTGACGTAGCCCGCGGCCCGCGCCCGGCGAATCCAGATCGCCCGAGTGGCGGCCCCGGCAAGGGCCCGCGTCCACCGTCAGCCCCACCGCCGCAGCGCCCGTTCAACAACCCCTTCGCGGGTCTGGACAAGCTGCGCGGGAAGTAGATCCCAGCGCGCCGATCTTTTCTCGCGCGGCTGCGCGTTGCGCGTGTATCATCGACGTACCATGCACAACAAGCATCTCTTCTTGGCCGTAGTGGTAGTAGGTTGGCTCGTCCCCCTGGCTGGCTGCGGGGGGCTTGGCACGCGGAGCTGTCCCAATGGTAATTGCGGGGTAGCATCATGTTCTGGCGACACGTATGTTTCCGGCGAAAGTTGTGTCGCATTCACGGTTTGTCCGGCGGGCTCGTACGTTGTACAGGCGGGTACGGCGGCCACGGATCAGATCTGCGATCTATGTCCCAGTGGCAGCTTCAGCACGGCCGACAATAGCGCGAATTGCACGCCGTGGCGGACCTGCCAGCCGGGCACCTACGTCTTGAACGTCCCCTCCACGACGGCCGACCGCACCTGCGCCTCGTGCGGCTCCGGCACATACACGAACGGCGTGAATCAGTCATACTGCCTGGGCGCGGCCCAGTGTCCCGCGGGCACGGTCGAGACCGCGCCGGGAACGACCACCTCGGCCCAGGTGTGCACGCCGTGCAGTA
>JADGRD010000277.1 GCA_017881285.1 Pseudomonadota bacterium
AAGCGGGCCTGTGGCGGCTGCCACGACGAGACGGCTCAGAAGCTGCGCCTGTGCAAGAAGGTCGGCGAAGCTCCTCCCGTTGCCGCTCGCGCTCCCCAACCGAAGGCCGCTCCTGCCGAGAGCGCTTCCCGACCGAAGACCGCTCCCGCCAAGAGCGCTCCCCAACCGAAGGCCGCTCCGGCTTGGAGCGTTCCCGCCAAGAGCGCTCCCCAACCGAAGAAAGTCGATACCGGCACGGGGCTCAAACCGCTGGAGCTGTGAAAAGCTCCCGCATCCGGTCCGGTCCGAAGCAGTCCCCGGCACCCAACTTGCGTCGCACCAACCTCGCGGCAGGAAGCCTCGGGCACCACCCACGCTGGAAAGAGAGCCATCGTGCCGCGATCCCCGACCGAGGGCAGCTCTGCTCCGCCCCCATCACGGGCCGAATGGGTTGGCGAAAGCCGTATCGGCTTTCCGGGCCTTGGGTGGCTGTTGGTTGGCGGCCGGACGGGTCGGCGCGAAGGGGTCGATCGAATTGTCCGAATCGTCGACGTGGCGTCCAGCTTTCGTCGGAGGGTGCTTGACCGGCCGGCGAGACGGCGCGAACGGATTCGCGGGATCAGGGACAACAGCTGCAGCTCGCGCCCCTTTGTGCTTCGCGGTCCGGACCGTTGCTTGCGCGCCAGCCTCGTCGAGGTTCGCTTGCTTGGACTTCGATTCGCTGGCGACGGGCGGCGCGGCCATGGCCGGCGTGGCGGCTGCAGCTGCGGCCGCCACGGGCGGCGCGGTGGCTACCGCGGGTTTATTCCATCGCAGAGGAACCAGCGCCGCGACGACTAGAGCGGCGGTCACGGCCGAAAGGGCGTAGATAGGCTTGACCCTCCGCCAGAACGGGGCGTCCACCGATCGGCGGCGTTCCGGTCGTGACCGTCGTCGCTCCACCCACGCGGCGCCACTCGTTGTCTCGGCGGGCCGGCCGCACGCCGCGCTCTCCAAGGCGTTGGCGAAATCCCTCATCGACGGAAATCTGTCCGTCATGCTCTTCGACAAGGCCCGGCGTAGGACGGATTCCACGGCGGGTGGCAGGTCAGGCGCTCGTTTGGCGAGCGGCCCCGGGTCGAGGTGGATGATCTGGTAGAACACCGCGGACATGTCGTCGCTGGCGAAGGGACTTCGTCCCGAGAGCATCTCCCACACGATACAGGCCAGGGCCCACTGGTCGGTGCGATGGTCGATCTCGTCGATCATCCCCGTGGCCTGTTCCGGCGACATGTAATTGGGCGTGCCGATGATGGACGATGCCTTCGTGAGCTGGGTATTCGCGGCCCGTACCTTCGAAATGCCGAAGTCGAGGATCTTCGCGAAGTCCGGCTCGCCCGCAAGTTTGACCAGGAAGACGTTCGCCGGCTTGAGGTCGCGATGAACGATGCCCTGGTCGTGCGCGGCGCCCAGGGCCGAGGCAAGCTGCTTGGTAATGTGCACGACCGCTGGCAGCGGCAGCCCGCCGAGCTCGCGGATGCGATGGTCGAGGTCGATGCCTTCGAGGTACTCCATCACTAGGTAAGGCTGGCTGGCGGGTGCCGTACCGAAATCCATGATGGTGACCAGATGGGGATGCCGTAGGCGCGAGGTGATCTCGGCCTCCCGGCGAAAGCGGGCCAGCGCTTCCTGGTTCGAGGCCAGCTCCCGAGCCATCACTTTCACCGCCACGCGCTGGTCCAAGCGGAGCTGAACCGCCTCGTACACCGTGCTCATGCCGCCCTCGGCGATGAGCCGGGTGATACGGTACGCGCCGTCCAGCGTGGCGCCGATCAGGGTTGGCGCCTCTGTCCCGAGCGCCTGTATCGAGGCCCCACCACCAGACTCAACCGCTTGCGCCGCACCTTGGCTCATGGTCATCCGCAGAAACTGAGGAGGCATTGTATGCCACGTGGGACGGCTGCCAAGAAACTGGATGCTCGCTGCATCATCCGCCGGCCCGGCTCCCCCGCCCGCCAGCATACCCCGCGCAAGCAGCTAGGCGAGCCACGGCTAGCCCGGGGGGCGTCTTGATTTCTCGCCGACAGGCCGGATGAGGACTAGCCTTAGGGTGACAACCGTGATGTTGGAAGTTCGCAAGGGACCACAAGGCGGTGACATATGCGTTGCAGACGATGCCAAAGAGCAATCTCAGGGATTGGGAAGCCGGCCGTTCCGCCGGTGATTCCCGCCGCGATAGCGTTCGCCGGGGGCATCGGGGGACTCTGGTCCCTCACCCTCGGGCAGGACCCTTCGAACGCCTTGCCCCACTGGTCCCCGGTGGGCGGCTGGAGCCTTGGCCTTGGCTCCCTGGCGCTGGCCTCGGTATTGGCCTGGATCGGCCTCGTTCGACGGAGGTGTCCTGAATGCGGCTCCTCGCAGATGCTCGATGGGATGGAGGAGGAGGCCGTCATCGCTTCCGAGGGTCTCGCGGTGCAGAAATCGACCTTGGCAGAGGCGCGTGCCGAGCTTGCGGGCAAGCCACAAATTCTCGAGCAGGAGCTGCGTACCCGACTGGTTCGCGAGCTACAGCCTCAAGTCGAGCACGACCTGCGCGGGCGAATCGAGCAGGAGCTGCGGAGAGAGCTCGAGCAACGACTGCGAGTGGAGTATGAGCAGCGAAGCGCCGAGCACGAACGCCTGTTGCGCAGCAAGCTGGAGGAGGAGCCTACGCCCCCGCCAATGACCCTGGCCCCGATTAAGGAGGTCCCGCCGGCCAGATCCCCGGCCACGGCCAGATCCACCACGCCCCCGCCGGCCACCACGGCCAGGGCCTTCACCTCGTCGGTTGCGCCAAGACCTGCCACGCCGCCGCCGAGCACCACGGCCAGGGCCTTCACCTCGTCGTCGGCGCCTCAGGCCGTTGCAGGTGCCAACCCACCCCGTGCAGCAGTACCAACCGCGGTCAAGGAAGGCACGCCATCGCCAGGTAGGCCCTTCTCGGCTAGAGCCGATGGGCCAGCGGCGATTTCACAGGTCGCGGTCAAGACGACCACACCGGCACCGAGCGCGGTCACGAAGACGGCGCTGCCTACCGTTCCGCACGCCAAGGTGGATACGGCGCCTCTGCCGCTCATGTCTTCGCCAGGAAGGGCAACGATAGGTTCGAAGGCATCGGTCGGGCCCGTGGAAGCACCACCGCAAAAAGCGGCTTCGTCCGTCGTCGCCCCTTCCTCGGACCATCCTGCCCCAGGGAAAGACTCGGGAAGCAACGGGCCGGGAAACGCAGGTACATAGATTCTTTCCATCGTGCATGCAAGTGGGCGCTGCGTGCTTGCCATTATGCCAGGCGCCGTCGCGCCACGATAGGGCGCCGCCCAACGAGCATCCCGTCGATCGAACGCCTTCTGCGCAGGCTCCCAACCAGCATGAGCCCGAGCAGACCGAGACCGGCGAGCGACCTCGGGTTCTGATGCTGCCCAACGACGCGGCAACTGCAACCCCCGACGCCGGTCGATGTGCCGGTGCCACCCGCACCTCCCGCAGTTCCGCTGACGGTATCACCCGCGGCGCCGACGGTGCCGCCAGTCCCCATCGCGCCGCCAGCGGCAGTGACGATAACCGATCCTCCGGTTGCATTGCCACCGGCGCCGGTCGTGCCGCCCGTGGCGGGGACGCCACCAGTGCTTGGAGTGCCGCCGGTTCCGGAAGTGCCGCCGATTCCGGAAGCACCGCCCGTTCCAGGAGCGCCACCGCTTCCGGCCGTGCCGTTGTATTCGAAAGCGCCGATGTCCGGAGAATTGCTTCGAGTCCGAGGGTTGAAGCACTTGGCAACTCCACCCAGCTGCTGGATGTAGTCATAGTCGATTACGTACGTCCACCAACTGGGTAGACTGCTCGAGGAAAGCCAACTGGGTAGATTGCTTCCAGAAAGCGTGCCCTGCTTGATGCACCTTGGATCGAATCCGATATCGCTGGTCGGAGCGTTGCTGGTGGTGCCCTTGTCGATGAGTGAAGTCGCGGAGGATGTCAGGTTGAAGTCGACGTTTGTCGCCCCGGGCACGCCGACGAAATTCGCTGCTGGCGAATTGGTGACGTTGTTCGTTTGAGTAATGCCGCTGGCGTTTCCAATTGCGTTCTTGCCGGTCGTCGTGACGACGATGATGTTGTTGAGCAGCGACGCGCCTGTTCGCGACGTGGCGTCAGAATACAGGATCTCGTCGTTGTACAGAGCCAACGGATCCTTGCCATTGCCGTAGCAGGTGTTGTTGGCGATCAGAGAGTTGGAACTATTCGTTAGCCGAATACAAGATCCCCCATTCTCGAAGCCGACGTTGTTGATGAACGTTGCCCCCGCGCTTCCCTGGTCGAGAATGAAACCACTGCCATCGGTGGCTTTGCCACTACTGGAGTGGGTACTCGACGTGTCGATGGTGTCGAAAGAGACCGTCTCCCTGACAATGTTGGCGGAAGTTCCACCGGTAACGCCATAGAGATTCACGGCGCTCGACCATGAATCTGCACCGTTGCCGTTGTGTGCCAAGATCGACTGCTGGATGAGCAGGCCCGTCGCGCAATAGTGGGCAATGCCATTGATGCCGTTGCCATCTGCAATACAGTTGATGTACTGAAGATAACCGTTCGACGTGGACGTATTGTTGTTGCAACTGGCGATCCAGCCGTTTCCAAAGCCACCGTATTGATTGTACCGCGAAACAATGCCGATGTATTTGATGTACTGCGAGGCGCTGTTGCCAACTCCACCTCCTTCGAAGATGGGCGTTGCTCCCTCGTCCGCTTGAAACGTGATCCAGGCGCTTGCGTTTCCAGAGTTGGCCGGGCTCAGGGAACTCTTGCCGTAATTGCCGTCCCTGAGGATCACCGTGTCTCCCGCGCCGGCCTTGCCGGCGGCCGTGGCAACTGAGCACTCGCTGGTTACCCCGCAGGTGCTGCCGGAACCGCCAGGCTTCGCGAAGTAGGTTGCCGCACTCGCGAGCGAGAGCGGCGTCAAGGTTGCAAGCAGCGGCACACAGAAGATGATCGATTGCTTCATGATGATTTCCCCAGTGTGGCGATGATCGACTGCGTTTCGACGTGCAGACAAGGGATGGTTCCCAGACAGCGTAAGCCGAATCACATCTTAGCGGAAGATCTTTCCGGCAGGTGCCGCCGCGGCAGAAAGCTTGGAGCAAGACTGCCTGCGGAAGGCGGACGGGCTTGTGTCCGCGACGGTCCAGCCCGCCGCACGCGCAACGCGATGCCCCTGGGACAAGCCCAGGAGCGCGTGAAGGGACGGCTGCGGGACCACTTCGAGCTAGGAAATGCCAGAGGCGGCGGCAGCTGAGCCCGGGAAGTAGCGGACCGCCATCCGAGGGGACGATCCGTTTGCCGCACTTCCGCGAGATCGTCTCCAACAAGCTAGTTTCTGTGATAGGAAGGCGCTCAAGTAGACAAAGCGCGGGAGATCACATGCGAAACGGACTGATCGGACTCGTAAGCGCGATGGTGCTCGCCTCGACAGTGGCGACCGCTGGCTGTGGCAGAACCGGGCTGACAGACGGAAGCTCCGGCAGTGGGGGAGCCGTGGGCACAGGCGGAAAGGCCGGCAGCGGGGGAGCCGTGGGCACAGGTGGAAGGTCCAGCAGCGGGGGAACCGTGGGCACGGGCGGAAGGTTCGGCAGCGGGGGAG
>JADGRD010000278.1 GCA_017881285.1 Pseudomonadota bacterium
TGGCCACGACCTCGAATCGGTCACTCATGACGGGACATCTTCCGGCCGGATGAACATGGCGTCGCCGTAGCTGTAGAAACGATAGCCACGCACGATAGCCTCGCGATAGGCCGAAAGCACACGCTCGCGCCCAGCGAACGCGGACACCAGCATGAGCAGGGAAGATTTCGGCAGGTGAAAGTTGGTGATGAGATCGGTCACCACGCGAAACTCGTCGCCCTGCAAGATCAGCAGGTCCGTGCTGCCGGTCGCGGCGGCGATGAGGCCACGCCGGCCCAGGGTTTCCAGCGACCGCACCACGGTGGTGCCCACGGCCACGATGGGCCGCCCCTCGGCCTGCGCGCGGCGAAGGCTGGCCGCGGCCCGCTCGCCGATCTCGAACCGCTCGGCATCCAGCCGGTGCTGCGCGGGATCGCTGGTGGTCACCGGCCGGAAGGTGCCGGGCCCGACGTGCAGCGTGAGGTGCGCGATCTCGTGCCCCGCCGCCTCGATCTCAGCGAGCAAGCCGGCCGTGAAGTGCAGCCCCGCGGTCGGCGCCGCCACCGCGCCGGGCTGCCTGGCGAAGACCGTCTGGTAGCGCTCGCGATCGTCGACCGGCGGCAACCCTGGGTGCTTCCGGCGAGCCGCCTCGATATAAGGCGGCAAGGGCATCTCGCCCACGGCCTCGACCACGGCGAGCAAGCCCCCTTGCCCTTGCCCCGAAAAACGCAGCACCGCGATACCGCGCTCACGCCTCTCGACCACCTCGGCATCGAGCGACGCCGCGAAACGCAGCCGGCTGCCCGGCGCGCAGCGGCCCATCCCGCGCAGGAGGACTTGCCACTGTTCGGCCCAACTGTCATGGGAACCCTGAGAGGGTTCCCAAACCCTCCCGCGCTGGTCCGCCGCGAGCAAAGCTCGCCGGCTCCCCACGCGATCCGGCTCGACGCTGGCTGGAGCTGCCACCCGTTCGACCAGAAAGACCTCGACGCGGCCGCCCGTGGGCTTGTGGGCATGGAGGCGCGCCGGGATTACGCGTGTGTCGTTGAGGACGAGCAGCGACCGTCGGCGCAAGAGATGGGGTAGCTCACGAAAAAAGCAATGATTGTGCCCGCCGTCATTTTTGTTAAGAATGAACAGTCGCGAAGCATCTCGCGCCTGCGCCGGATGCGTCGCGATCTGCCCCTCGGGCAGCTCATAGTCAAAATCGTCGGTCAGCAGGAACGAATCACTCCTTCGAGCCAGCATGCCTAGAGCCGCCGCAAAATCAAGCCCGCGCAAGCAGGACGACAAAGCGCCCCAGCCGGCTGGCTCGGCCATGGAGTTCGTCATCAAGAACGCGCGCGAGTTTCGCGCCGTCTACCAGCCGTCAGGCGGCAACGGCGGCGTCTTCTGTCCCACGCGCAGCAAGCTGCAGACCGGCGATCCGGTCGCAGTCAGGGTGCGCCTCGGCCGCCGGCAGCCCCCCATGATGCTCTACGGCCGCGTGGCCTGGCGCCGGCCCGGCCGGCACTTGCTCAAGATTCGCGCCGGCATCGGCGTCGAGTTCCTGCCGGGCGAGAGCGTGAAGTGCGACTATTTGCTTGAGATGGCCAACCTGGGCACCAGCGTGCATAGCCGCCGACGCCACGAGCGCGTCCTGGTGGACTTGCCCATCACCTGGCGACCACTGGGCAGCACCGAGGACCTGCACGGCAAGTTGCGCGACATCGGCCGCGGTGGCGCATTCGTGCTGTCGCCCGCCTCCGTGCCCGACGAAGCGCAGGTCGTGATCGAGCTGGCCCCGCCCGGCGCAGAAGTCCCCATGGCCTTCATCGGCCGCGTGGCCTGGACCGGCAAGACCGGCGACGAGAACGTCTTCGGCATCGAGTGGCGCGCGCGCGACGCCGGCGGCGGCCGCCGCATCAAGGAACTGGTGCGCCGCCTGACCCTCGGCGGGCATCTGGCGCCACCCCATTAGCTACGCTACCAGATCAGATCAAGCGCATACAATGCCCCGCTGTTGGCCAGCACGTAGAGCGCCCGGCCCTCCTGATCGACGGTAGGAGCGGCGCACATGCCGCGAGCGGGGTCGAAGACTTGCAAGAGCTTGCCGGTGCGGCGCTCGACGACGAAGAGGCCCTCGCGGCTGCCGGAGAAGACCAGGTAGGGGCCGATTTCCGCCGGCATGGTCAAGTCGCCGGCCCCAGGCAGGCCCTGCCGCCAGAGAATGTTGCCCTGCAAGCTGACCGCGGCCAGTCCCTCGCGCGCCGATTGCGCGTAGAGATTCCCCGCGCCCAGGGCGATGGCGCTGACGCCGTCGATCAAGGTGTGCCACAGCACCTCGCCGTCCTTGGGGCGCAAGCCATAAAACCCGCCAGAGAACGACGCCGCGAAGAGCTTGTCGCCGTCGATGATCGGCGTGGCGTCGACGTCCACGAACTGATCGGAGGCGGCCGCGAGCGACCGTGACCATACCAGCTCGCCGCTGCCGGCCCGCAAGGCCACGAGGTAGCCATCGGAGAATCCGGCGAACACCGTATTGCCGTGCCGGCGCGGGGCCGCGTTGCCGTGAAGGGTGAAGCCCTCGGGCGTGTCGCGCTCGTACTGCCAGCGAACCTTGCCGTCGGCGGGATCAACAGCGAACACGCGATCGGCCGCGGTGGCCACGTAGAGGCTGTCGGGGGCGATCTCCGGGCTGTGCTCGATGGCGCCCTTGAATTTGGTCGACCATCGAATCGCCCCGTGCTCGGGTTCGATGGCGTAGAGGTACCCGTCGTCGCTGCCCACGTAAACCTGGCCGCGCGACCGGTCGTAGCGCGCATCCCCGTCGACGCCACCCGGGATGCGCGTGGACCACGACACCGCCCCCGAACCTACGTCCACGCCGACCACCGCGCCCCCGCGCGAGCCGAGCACCAGCCGCCGGCCGACGAGCGCGCCGGTGGCGCATTCCTCGGGATGCGATTCCGTCAGCGGATGGGGATGGACCATGGTGTGCCAGCGCATCTGCGCCACGCCGGCCGGGTATTCGTGGCTGGCGGTGACTTCACGGCGGACCGTGGCGGTCGAACACGCCGCCGCGGCAACGGCCAGGCCCAGAAGCAGGCAGGCGGCCTTGACCATCGAACGCGCGTGGCAACCGGCCACGGTTTATTTCTCGGCCAGGATGGCCAGGCGATCGTCGATCTGCTGGCGCAGCGGGGTTTTCGGGACCTTGGTCAGGATCTCGCGCAGGATCTGTTCGGCGTCCTTGCCCTTGCCCTGCTGTTCCAGGATGCGCGCCTTGGCGAAGAGCGCGCGGTCCAAGTAGAACGTGCCAGCGCGCTGGCTGCTGTCGGCGAGCGCGGTGTAGGCCCGCAGGGCATCGTCGAGCTTGCCCGCGGCCTCACTGGCCGCGGCGGCGCCTTCCTGCTCCACGGCGCGCAGACTCGGGTCGGTCTCGCCTGCCGCCAGGGTTTCGTAGAGCGTCGCGGCCTCGCCAGGCTGGCCGACGGCCAGCAAGCGGCCGGCCTTGCCGAGCAGCGCCTTGCGCCCGAGCCCGTCGCGGCCAAAGGCGGCGACGAAGGCGTCGGCCTCCTTGATCGTGGCCTCGAGTCGCTCTTTCTCGGTCTTGAAGCGCGGCACCTGATCTTCTTCCGCCTTGGCGGCCGGGGCCTTGGCATCCGCTTTCTCGGGCAGGAGCTCGGCCGTCGCGAGGCGTTCGATGCGCGCGAATGCCGCGGTGGCCTTGGCCGCCTGGGATGCCTGGTACCCCATCACGCCCCAGCTAGCGGCGACAACCACCGCCGCAGTCACGACCATCGCGATGACCTTCCTGCGGTTTTCGGAAATCTTGGTCCCGAGATGCGTCCAGAAGCTGACGAACTCATCGGGTTTCTTCAGTTCTTTGGTGAATGCCTTTGCCACGGACAGTGGATAACAGAGCCCCCGCTGCCGGTCAATGCCGCCGTTCGTGGTCGGGGACGTGGACGTGGCCGCGCCCGCCAGCGTAGAGTCGCGCCGCCCATGCGCCGTGGACTTCTCCTCCTGCCCTGCTGTTTTCTTCCGGCTGCCGCCCTCGCGGCTGGACAGGGCGAGATGACGGTGACCGCCGGCCCGGGACTGGCGCTCACCTTCCAAAGTGAGACGCGCGCGGGCGCGGCCGCCGATGCGAGATTCCTCTACGGGCTCACCGATTCCTGGTCGGCGCGGTTGGGTGTGCAGGCGTCGTGGATTCCTGCCTCCGGCGCAACCAGCGCCACCCGCCTCGTGGCGCCGGCCCTCGGCCTGACCGTCGCCGCCGATGTCCTCAATCTCGTGCCCTTTGCCGAAGCAGGGATCGTGCTGGCCGATATCCGCGGGGGCGGCCTGGCCGCGCGGCAGCGTCTGGGCGGTCAGGTCGGTGCCGGCGCCGAATACCTCGCGACCCGCCACTTCACGGTCTTGCTCCTCGGCCGCCTCGACTATTTCGCGATCCGTCTGGCGGGAGCGCGCGAGTCGAGCCCGGCGGAGGTCACCTTCGCGCTCCACCTCGGCCGCGTCTTCTGACCTTGACGCCCTCGCCTTGCCGGCAGTATCGAGAGTCATCGTGCGCTCATCATCCTTGATTGCAATCGCATTTGCCGCCCTGGCCGTCGCCGCGCCTGCCCTGCCGGCCCGCGCCGGTTCCTTGACGGTCGCCACCGAAGACGACGGCTCACTCACCGTCAAGGACGGCGAGCGGACCGTGGCCACGTTCGCGCCCAAGACCGCCAAATCCAAGCGCGGCCCGGCGGCGGTGCGCGAGCTTTCGGTGACGGGACACGCCGTGCTCGAAATCCGCATCCCGCTGTCAGGCGATGATGGAAGGCGCCAGGAGGTGTGGCTCGCGGAACGCACGAGCGCCGGGCCGAAGGTCATCTGGTGGAACCTGGCGGGAGCGGTCGACGCCGACGGGGAGACATCGGTGGTCATCAAGGTCGCGCGTGAGGGCATCGAGGAATATCAGACCGCCCGCCGGCTCTCCCGCTGCGATGGCGCCGAGGTGGCGCTCTTCCGCCGGACCTGGGATTTCGCCGGCCGGACCTTCCGGGCCGCCGGTCCCACCTTGCCCGCGCCCGCGGCCACCACGGTCCAGGCCCGCCGCGGCAACGCCCCCACCGGCCAGCCTCTCGGCGGCTACTTCTTTTCCGCGGCCTCTTCCTCGGCTGGCGCCACCTCGCAAGCCGCGCAGCTCCGGCCGCCGGCGGCGGTCAACGACGGCAATCCCGGGACGGTATGGTCAACCGAGGGCGCCGGGCGCGGCCACCTGCTCACCGCCCGCTCGAGCGGCGGCTTCGCCATCACCGGCTTGCGCCTCTTGCCCGGCGACACGAGCAGCGAAAGCCGCTTCCGCGCCAGCGCCAAGCCCAAGCGCCTGACCCTCGTCTTCGGCCGCGATGCGGCCCACAACGTCGAGGTCGATCTGATCGAGGATGCCGACGGCGGGGGCAAGCGCTTCCGCGAGCCGTTCTGGATCGCCTTGCCCAAACCAGTGACCTCGGCCTGCGTGACCATGGTGGTGCGCGACACGACCTCGGACAAGACACCGATGGCCATCGCGGATCTCGAGGTGATGACGGACCTCGACGGGCCCGAGGCCGCCGATCGGCTGGTGGCGAGCCTCGCGCAGGGCACCTCGTG
>JADGRD010000279.1 GCA_017881285.1 Pseudomonadota bacterium
CTCCTTCTTCTTCTCGATGGACGAGTAGCGGGCAAGCACGAACGGCTGGTTCGCGTAGCGCGAGAGCAGATCCTTCATGTCCGCGGTCGTGATGGTGATGTCGTCCACCTGGGCGAGCACGGTCTGCGGCCCGACCGCTCCCTTGAGATTGGAGTCGGACTTCCCTTTGCAACCTACGGCCAGCAAGGCCGCAGCCAGAATGATCCAGCGACGCATGGGGTTTGCATCGCACAACCGCGGCCTGGCTGCAACTGCGGTCGTCGGCGAGCTCTCACGTGAGCTACCAGCGGCTGCCTTTCTTCCGCACCAGACGCATGATCTTGGCCGGCGCCAGCCCGGGCTCGGGTCCGAGGGAAAGTACGAGGCAGGCGGGGCCGAGCTCGTAGCCGCGAGCGCCCATGCGGCGCACGCGCGTCTTGTCGACCATGACTTCGCAGAGAAGCAGGGCTTCGTCGGGTAGGCGGCCTGGCTACATGATATCTCGGCCTGCCTTGATGTACACGAGACTGTGGTGCTTCGATCGCTCGCCCTGCGGCTTCGAATGCCGAATGGGTACCGGCGAATCTCGCGACATCGATATCACCAAGCTACCAAGAGGCAGCCGACTACCTTGGGCTCTCCTTCTGAAACGCGTGTTCCTGACAGACGCGCTCACATGCCCGAAGTGCCACGGCCGCATGAAGATTCTGGCCGCGATCACAAAGCCAGGAGCGATACGCAAGATTCTGGACCACCTCGGAATCCCCAGCGAAGCCCCGCGCCGCACCGCCGCGCGACCACGTGGCTGCGCCGCTGCCGCGGCCGCGACGGGCTCCTTCCCCCTGCTGGCGGTGAACCTGGCCGAGCGCCGGTTCTCCACCCTGGAATTCGAAGGCCCGGACACGGCCACCTGGCGCTACGTGGGCGAGGTGGAGCCCGAGAGGTTCGCCCTCAACGAGAGCCGTTACCAGCGACCCCGGCCCTTTCAAACAACCACGCCAATGCTCCGAACGAGGTTCAAGGTGACTTGCGCGATGGTACGCTGGTGGCATAGAACACCTGCCCGCGGAAGTGGGGCAAGCCCAAGGTCGCAGATCTCCCACTTTCGCATCGAGGATCGTCATGAAATTTCATACCCCCAAGCGAAAGCGACTCATCGCCGCATTGGCTGCCATCGTGCTCTTCGCCGCTCTCCTGGGCGCCCTTGGCATCCCCCCCTTGCTGCGGTGGCATGGCTCACGGGCACTGCTCGACGCCTACCTGGCAACCAAGGCGGTGCACAAGCTGGAGATCGGCGCTGGCGCCTATGACAAGGACGGATGGCTCAACACCGACATCGAGCCGACGGCGAAAGAGGCTTTCCTCGACGCCTCCAAGCCCTTCCCGCTGCCCGACCAATCCATGCACTACGTTCACAGTGAACACGTCATCGAACATCTGACGTTTGATGACGGACTGGTGATGCTCAAGGAGAGCTTCCGGGTGCTCGACCACGGGGGGCGGGTGCGCATCGCGACGCCCTCTCTCGCCAAGGTCGTCGCGGTTCTCCAGCAGCCACCGCCGCCGGACGCGGCCGAATACCTCGCCGGAAAAGCGGTATGGCACCACTATCGGCAGACGGCCGACCCGGCCTGCTTCCTGGTGAATCACGAGATGCGTGAGTTCGGGCACCAGTTCCTCTACACGCCCAAGCTCCTGCGCGCCCGCCTCGAGGAGGCGGGCTTTGTCGACATCAAGGAATTCGCCCCGGGCGAGAGCGACGACCCTGGACTGCGCAACGTCGAGGTGCGCGCCAATTTGGACATCGCCAAGCACAACGCCTTTGAGACCTTCATCCTCGAAGGCGTCAAATCGTAGGGTCCCGTCAGCTGCGAGCGCACGGCCGGCCCGCACCCAGCGCCCCCGAGAGCCGGTTGGCTGTGACCCCATCTCATGGGGCTTGGCCGCAACCGTCTGCTTCTCGACTTTGAGCTGGGACAATCCTGCTCTTCCGTGGATCATTTCTACCATGCGACCAGCATGGCCAACGCAACTTCCCCTCGTAGCCACCGTCGCCCTGCTTCTCGCGGTGGCGGGTGTGACAAGTACGCGCCCGCGCACTCGGCCGATGCATCGCCCAACTTGGACGCCCCGGTATAGAGGATAGTTCGGGGCAGATTGACGTGTAGGTCTCTGTTGTTGACGTAATGTTTCTCATCGGACATTTTACTGTGGATGCGTTTCGCCCAAGGCAAAACGGCGCTTGAAACGACTATCCGCTCCGCCTTCGTTCGTTGCAAAGACGAGTGTGTGTGCCGTCGTGTCGACTTCGACCGTTGATGGGTCGTCGTCCAAAGCGATGCGATTGCAGGCTTGTTTGAGCGAGCCAACCTCTGCCAGCGCGGAGCTTCGTCTTCGAACGTCGGCAGAGGCGATGACGCATGGAGGAGAAGCCGGCTACTTTGCCCGCGGCTGTGCTCCTTCGTCGCACCCTGCGACCTCCCGGATGCGGGCTCGCGCGGCGGCCATGCGATCTTTGCGCTCCGCCTCGGTGAAGGCATAGCTCAATCGCATGTCGGGCGTGAGCTTCCAGCGGCTGCCCTGCCGCTGGACCAGGCGCATGACCTTGGCCGGCTCCAGGCGGGGCTCGGGTCCGAGGGAAAGCACGAGGCGGGCGGGCCCGAGCTCGTAACCGCGGGCGCCCATGCGGCGCACGAGCGTCTTGTCAACCATGACTTCGCAGAGAAGCTGGGCCTCGTCGGGCAGGCGGCCGTAGCGATCCTCGATCTCGGCCGCGATCGCGCGCACCCCATCCTCGTCGCTGGCCTGGGCGAGGCGACGGTAGAATTCCAGGCGCTGGCCGGGATCGGGAATGTGATCGTCGGGCAGGAAGGCGGGCACGTCGACGGTGATCTCCGGATCGTGCTCGGTCCGGATGGGCTGCCCGCGCAGCTCGGCCACCGCCTCTTCGAGAATGCGCGCGTAGGTGTCGAAGCCGACCGCCGCGACCAGGCCGGATTGCTTCGCCCCGAGGAGCTCGCCGGCGCCGCGAATCTCCAGATCCGCACTGGCGATCTGAAACCCGGCGCCCAGTTCGGTGAAGCGCTGGAGTACGGCCAGGCGCTGCGCCGCCTCGTTGGTCATGCGCTGATCGGAGGGCACCACCAGATAGCAGAAGGCGCGCTCGCGGGCGCGGCCGATGCGGCCGCGCAACTGGTAGAGCTGCGCGAGACCGAAACGGTCGGCCTGGTTGACGATCATGGTATTGGCGCGCGGGATGTCGAGGCCCGATTCGATGATGGTCGTGCAGCACAGGATGTCGTAGCGGCCGTCGACGAAATCGATCATCACCTTCTCGAGCTTGCCCTCGGCCATCTGGCCGTGCGCCATGGCCACGCGGGCCTGGGGTGCGATGGCCCGGATCTCCTTGGTCCACTTCGCCAGATCCTCGATGCGGTTGTGCACGAAGAAGATCTGGCCGCCGCGCGCCAGCTCCTTGGCGATGGCCTCACCGAGTAAGCCGGGATCGAACTGGCAGACGAAGGTGCGGATGGCTAGGCGATCGGCGGGCGGCGTGGCGATGACCGAGATCTCGCGCAGGCCGGCGAGACCCATTTGCAGGGTGCGCGGGATCGGCGTCGCGGTCAGGGTCAGCACGTCCACCTGCGAGCGCATCTCCTTGAGCCGCTCCTTGTGGGTCACGCCGAAGCGTTGCTCCTCGTCGATGACGAGCAGGCCAAGCTGCTTGAAGCGCACGTCGCGCGAGAGCAGGCGGTGCGTGCCGACGACCACGTCGACCTGGCCGGCCTCGATGTCGCGCACGATGGCCTTCTGCTCGGCCGGCTTGCGAAAGCGCGACAGCGAGGCCACGCGCACGGGAAAGTCGCGGAACCTTTCGCTGAAGGTGACGACGTGCTGCTCGACAAGCACCGTGGTGGGCGCCAGCACCGCAACCTGCCGGCCGCCCGACACGGCCAGCAAGGCCGCGCGCAGGGCGACCTCGGTCTTGCCGTAGCCTACGTCGCCGCACACCAGGCGATCCATGGGCGTGTCGGCCTGCATGTCGGCCAGCACCTCGCCGATGGCACGTTCCTGGTCCGCGGTTTCCTCGAAGGCGAAGGTCTCCTCGAACTCGCTGAACATGACGTCGGGGGCGGGGAAGGCATGGCCGGGCAGGGCGCGGCGCTGGGCATAGAGCTGCAGCAGCTCCTCGGCCATCTTGCGCGTCTCGGCCGATACGCGCCGCCGCTTCTCCGTCCAGGTGACGCCGCCCAGCTTGTCGAGACGTACGCTCTCGGGCGAGCCGCCGGCGAAGCGGTGGATCACGGAGACGCGATACACCGGCAGGTAGAGGGCGCCACCGGCATACTCGAGGTGGAGGAAGTCCTGCGGCACGCCGCGGACGGCGAGCTTGGCCAGGCCCCGGTAGCGGCCCACCCCGTGCTCGTCGTGCACCACCAGATCGCCCGCGGCGATCCCGGACAGATCGCCGAAGGACGCGACCGTGTCGGACGGCGGGGGACGGTGGGCGCGCGGGCCGAAGATCTCTTCTTCCGCGACGACGACCAAGCGATCGGCGGGCAGCTCGAAGCCGCGCGTGAGCGGCCCCACGAGCACGGACAGTTTCGCGCCGTCGGGCGCGAGCAAGGACGCCAGCCCGCCTTCGTTCCGGCGTGTCTCGGCGGCAAGCCCCAACGCCGCGAGCACCGCGGTGAGGCGCTCGGCATGGCCCCGGCCGGGCGCGACCAGACACACCCGCGCGCCGCCCTCGAGCCAAGCGCACAGTCGGCGCGCGAGCGCCGGCCCGATGTCGGCGTCGCCACGCTGCTTGAGCAACTCGGCGCGCAGGCCAGCGGTGGGCAGGGCGGCGACCCGCACGCGCAGGGCAGCATCCGTCGCGTCAGCCGGCGCTATCGGCTCAATCTCCACGGTGTGCAACTCGACGCGTGGCCATTCGCCGAGCGCCTGGTGCGCCTCGTCCTCGTCGAGGAAGAATTCGTGTGCGTCGAGGGCCAGCCGATGGTCTTCCAGCCGATGCTGGGCAATTTCGCGCAGGCGGCTCATCTCGCGCCGGGCTTGCGCCAGCGTGGCCTCGGGATCCTCGACGACCAGCGTGGTCGCGGCCGGCAGGTACTCGAAGACGGAGCCCATGCGCGCGTGGAAGACGGGCGCCAGTGATTCGATGCCGAAGAACTCCTCGCCCGCCTCGATGTGCTCCAGGATGGTACGCGTTTTGCTCGACGGATAGGCCGCGCGATCCGCAGCGTCGAGAACGCGGGCGCGCGGATTGCCGCCCTCGGTGGCCACGGTCTCGCGCACGGCATGGAAGGCTAGGCGCTCGATGGGGCGCAGGGTGCGCTGCGTGGCCGCGTCGAAGAGACGCAGCGATTCGACCTCGTCACCGAACATTTCGATGCGCACGGGGTGCCGGTAGACGGGGGAGAAGACGTCGACCACCGCGCCACGCACGGCGAAGGTGCCGGGATCGTCCACGACCTGCGCGCGGGCAAACCCGCCGCGCAGAAGGTCGCGCACCAGCGCCTCCCGGTCGAACCGGCGGCCCGCCTCGACGGTCCCGCATAGGCGCGCGAAGGGCGCGGGCGGGATCACGCGGCGAAAGAG
>JADGRD010000010.1 GCA_017881285.1 Pseudomonadota bacterium
GCCGAGCCGTGGGTGAAGGGGTTGATGTTCTTTTCGATCGCCTCGGGATTCTTGTAGACGATCAGCTCCATGCCCGATTCCTTCGCCATGCGTTCGCGCATGACGTACATGTCCCGGAACTTCCAGTTGGTATCGATGTGCATGAGTGGGAACGGGGGGGCCGCCGGATAGAACGCCTTGCGGGCCAGGTGCAGCATGACCGAGCTGTCTTTCCCGATGGAATAGAGCATCACCGGCTTCTCGGCCTCGGCGATGACCTCGCGGATGATGTGGATGCTCTCGGCCTCGAGCCGCTGCAGGTGGCTGAGCGTGCCCGTGGGAGGATTCACCGGTGCTTTGTCTGCCATGGCATTTCTCGATGGGCCGACCGAGGTTGCGGGGGAAAACCTGCGCTAGCCGCGTTCGATGTAGGTCGGCGTGAAGAACTCGTCCTTGGTGTTCGGCGTGAAGGTCATCTTCGTGAACTCGAACACCGAGCGCCGGCCGTTCTGCTTGTTGATCATCTCGTTGCGCAGCGAACGGTATCGTTTCTTCTTCGCATCGAGCAGCTTGATGTCACTCGCGATCATCTCCTTGAGGAGCTTGCCGTCCGCCGCGTAGTGCAGCACCTTGGTCGGCACGAACTTGCTCTTGCTCACCCAGTAGGTCCGCTTCGAGTAACCATCGGCCGCTGCCGTCTCCTTGCTCTCCGGTACCGCGTCGACGACGTAGCAGGATTCACCGCCGCCGCAGGGCTCTTCCTTGACCAAAGCGTAGGTATAGTCATCGAGCGCCGGAGTGTTGAGATCGCCGTAGGTGAAATCGCTGCCCATGAAAGGCTGCGAACCTTGCGAGCTCAAAATGCGGCGGGTCTTGCGCAACGCCGGCAGATAGATCCACGCGTCGTCGGGCTTGGCCTCGTAGTCGAAGACGAGAAACCCCGTGCCTTGCACGTCGGCCGGCGACAGAAAGCGGAAGACCCGCTTTTCGGTCTTGCCGCCGTCGAAGAGCTTGGTGGCCGACGCGATCTCGCGTTCCCGCTTGCCGCCCTTCTCATCGATAAGCGTCATTTTGATGGTGGATTCCGAGCCATCGAGCTTACGGGTGACCGCGACCTTCTCCATGATGTCCCGCGGCGACAGGGCCGCATCGGCCTGGGCAGCCTGGGGAGACAAGATGCCGCCCGCGCAGATGGCGAAGAAGAACGGAGGTACTTGACGTGTGAGTCTATTCGTTCGCATTTGGACTTCCCTTTCAGAACGTGGCTCGGAGCTCGGCATAACCCGCGCTCATCTTCTGGTCGGCTAGGCCGAAGATGGTGCCGCTGGGACCCGAGCCTACCTCGGCCCCCACATAGGCGATCATGGTGTCTGACATGCGGTAGCCGATCTTCGGCGTGGTCATCCACTCCTTGGTCGAGAAGTTGACCATGCCCAGCGCGGAGATGGACAGGGTGTCGTGCAGGGTGAGCCATTCGACACGCGCGGTGGCGAGATGCTGCACCCGCGCCGTCTGCGAGAACATCATCTGGCTGAACTTCGCGAGATCGGAATTGATCACCTTCGTGTACTGCCCCCGCAATGGCTCGCCATATCCGGGATCCATCTGGAGAACCGACGGTTTGTAATCCATGATCGGGCCCTCCTTCTTCCAATCGAACACGTACCTTCCCAGGTACTGCACGATGACCATGACCGGGCCGAACGTGTGATCCAGGCCTAGGGCATACTGAAGGTCGGGACGGGCGGTCCAGCTGCGGCCCTTGTAGTCGAGCGGCCGCCGATAGGCAGCTTCCCCGCGAACCGCGACGATGTCGCCCAAAGCCGTCGAGAAGTCGAAGCCCACGACCTGGTGCTTGTAGGCCGTCCGTGCAATGACAATCGAGGGGTTCACGGGGTCGAAGGTCAAGCTGCCGAGCGCGAGCCCCGGCAAGGGCGCATACCCGTACAAATAGGAGACCGACATTTCGAAGCTCGGGAGCTCGAGATGCAGGCGGCCGGCCTCGAGCCAGCTCTTGAGATTGGCACCCGGATAATCGGGCGTGCCGAAGCTGACGAATTGCGGAAGATAGACCTGGGGCAGCTCGGACGGAACATAGGAGGGCAACCACACCGCCTCGAAACGCACGGGCGAAAGCCGCAGGAACGCACGCGCGCCGACGTTGCCGACGCGACGGTCGTCCTCGATGGGCGAGCGGATGCGCAGATCGTTGGGCGTCAGGTTGTTGGTTGGGTTCAAGAGATCGGCACGGCCCCACACGATGATCTGCTTGCCCAGCCGCAGGTCGACCGGGCCGAGGTAGGCATTGGCGTAGGCCTCGCGCACGTCGACGAAGGTCTGCTTGAGGTCGCCCTGCAACCCGTAGCGCAGGCGCATTTCGGCGAAGCCGTCGCCGTACGGCTGCTTCGCGGTCCTGGCCACGAGCGCCACCTCGCCGTAGCCGGCCTTCAGCTCGGCCTGCTGGACGCCCGGAATCTTGCCGACGTACGCGTCGCCGCGCACGTAGCCGCTGAGATTGAGGGGCGCCGGTCCAGGCGCGGCAGCCCCCGCAGCCCCAGCCGCCGCGGCCGTGCTCTGCTCGAAGAGTCCCGGCGCCGCGCTCGGCTCCGTCCCGGACGGCGCCCCTTCCGTGGCAGCCGCCGTTCCCGCATCCGCCGCGCTGGCGCCCTGGCCCGTGCCCTCGCCAGCAAAGGCCACGCCTGCATCGGGCGCGGCGGCCGCGGCGCGCCCGCTCGCGACAAGAAGCAGGATTGCCGCCAGGGCCAAGGCGCGGGAGAGGCTGCTAACACTACCCATGGGCACCTCCAGAGGGTTCGCCGGACCACTCCCCGGTCGCCATCACGATCGAGAGACCGGACGCCGCACTGCCGAGGACGATTTTGTCGCCAGGCCGCACCGTTCGTTCTTCGAGGAGCTGCCGGTAGGTCACGCCCACGCTGGCGCTCGCGGTGTTGCCGTAGATGGAATGGGTGTAGACGCCTTTCTCGGGGTCGACACCGGTGTCTTCCAGGAGTTTCCGGACCATGATTTCGCTCGGTTGGTGGAAGACGAAGTGATCGATGTCGCCGGCCTTCATGCCCAGCGCCGCCAGGCGCTCGTGGATCCACGGTGGAATCAGCTTCCCGAGGCGCATGAGCTCCACCGACGACGAGAAGAGAGTCCCATCGACGGGAACTTGGCACAGGTGCCAGTGATCGGGAACCGTGATGGTGTCGATCGCCAAGAGACGAATGCCGCCACCCGGGAACGGAGACCTTCGCAGCAGCACACACGCCGCCGCGTTGCCCACGGTCAGGCCGGCGGATTTCATGTGGAGCTCCCGCGCGCTCTGGATGTCGTAGCTCAGGTAGTGACGAGAGAGCTCGGACGTGCAAACCAAAGCGGTCCGGTAGCTCTCGTGGAGCATCATGTAGGCGGTGGCGGCTTGCATGGCCTCGAGGTGTCCCACGCAGGCCGCGGTCACGTCGAAGGCGTGGGTCTTCTTGATGCCCAGTTTCGCCGCGACCTCCATGGCGGTCGCCGGCTCGAAGTACTGGCGAGCGATGCCGCCGAAGATGACGAGATCCACTTCCTCGGCCGACGAGCCGTTGGCTTCCAGGCATTGCTTGGCCGCCGTCACGGCGTAGTCAGCCACGCGGCCGCTGGTGTCGGTCTCGAGGTAGCGTTGCCGCGTCTTGCACAGCCCGAACACGCGCTCGATGGCCGCCGCCACGGTGGCAAACTGCTTGTCCGTGCCCTTGAACTTCGCGCGCACCCGGCGAATGGTTTCGGCGTTGTCCACGGGCGCGCCCGGAAAGGTGACGCCCGGCTTGGAGATGAACAGATCCGGTAGGCTCACGAGTGGTCCTTCTAACGCTGCATTCGGTCAACCCCCTCTAGGGTTCAGCAATCCAGAAAGGGATTCTAGCCACCCACTCTCCCCAATCAAACCCGGGGGATAATCCAGGACAAGGGCAAAATTGTAGCACGCCGCTGGCGGCAGCCGGATCGCGACTCACCGGTTCGCCTCGAGTAGCGAGCGCAGCAGGCCCTCGCGGGTGTCGGTTCCTGGCCCGAAGTAGCTGGGCAGCACGACCCGCCGGGTGCCCTGCTCGCGATCGAGCCTGTCGACGAACACCTGGCCGGCTGCCGAGACGACCACGGTGCGCAGGGAATCGGGGCCAACCGCATAGATCAGCCGGTCGTCCTTCAAAAGCCCCCGATCCACGAGCGCCCCGAACCATTCCGGCAGGCCTTGGCTGACCTTCTTTTCGAGGTCCGCGGCGATCAGGCCTGCCTTGCGCGCCGCTTCGAGGTTGTCGCGCACGACCCCGATGTACCGCTTGAGCGGGATGTCGCGCTTGAAGCGCATCTGCACCACCGCGTGCTCGGCTCCGATGGCCACGTTGGCCAGTTGCTGCTCCAGTCCATTGGAATGAGCCTGACCGCGCGCGAGCCCGGCCAAGCGACTCTGCGCCTGCTTGTCGACCCGCACCTCGACAGTGGCGACGTTGATCCTGAGAATCGTCTTCTGCAAGAGCATGTGCATGTACGAGTACGGGCCTTGCGCGAGCTCGCTCGATTCGAGGGAGGGCAACGATCCTTCGGCCATGGCGGCTCCTACGACCGAGCCCATGAGGAGACACACCCCTGCGGCAGCAAACGAGCTTCGTTTCATGCTTGCCATTGTTTGTAGGGCCTCCAGGGCGGTGGGCGGTTAAAGTCCATAACGGTAGACCAGAGCAAGGGACACGAGATGGGAGCTGGCGTTGTAGGTGCCAGCGTTGATGGTCGGGGAGGGCTGGCCAGGGAGTAGGTTGGGGTTGCAGTTGGTCGGATCCGTCGGGCACAGACTGGCCGGGACCTGCTGGTAGACGCGGGCGTCGGCCTCGGATACCGAGACGCTGGGCTGGAGCTTGAGCATGTAGGCGGCCACCACCTCGAACCGCCGGAAGAAGACCGAGGCGCCCAGCGCGCCACCAAACTGCGCCGCGCCCGGGAAATCCACGTTGGCATAGGCGGGATCCGCGACCGCGCTCTCGTAGTAACCACCCGCGCGCAGCGTGAGCCGGCCCGGGAGCACCGCATAGTCGCCACCGAGCTTCACGCCCAAGGTGTCGCGCCAGTGCTTCTCTATGTTGATCTGGTTCAGGTCCACGACCTGCCCCGAGTAGTTGGCCTGCAGCCCGTTCGTCTCGATGGTGAAGCGCTTGACCCGCGACCAGGTGACGTACTCCACATCCAGCTCGACGTCGAAACGCTCGCGGTTGCTCACCAGGTTCCGGTAGCGCGCCCCGGCGCGAGCGAGGAGCGGCAGGGGCAGGGTCACGGTCACGTCGTTGGCCGGCGAGCCATTCCTGGTCAACCGCACGCCTCTGGGGTCCAGGCTCGCGTCGAGCGGCGTGACCTCAAGGGTACTATGGGTCACGATGTTCGACGGCACGACCTGGCCCGACAGGCCGAACACGAGGGACGGCACGGGCCGATACCAGGCGCCCAGGATCGCGTTGAAGGTGAAGAGCGCCGAGCCCTTCATGCTCACCACCATGTCGTACCCGCTCCACACCGGATTGGCGGTTTGGGTGGTCCCGCTGCCATCGATCATGAGCGAGTACTTGAGGCGCGGCACGTGGATCCACTCCGCGGTAGCGCCTACCCCGAAGACCTCGTGGTACTTCCACGCGGCGCTGGCCACGTACTTGAGGATGATGGCCTCGCGATCGAGCATCATGTAGCGCTGGCCGCCGCCGAGTGGGAACGACTCCTGGCTGATGCCCGGGGGCGCGTAGGCCGCCAGGGCAAAACCCCAGTCCTTGCGGCCGAGCTTCGAGGCCACGCCCAGCATGGGCACCAGCGCCTGCCACGGTTTGCCGTTCGACACCTTGTCGAAGGTGACAAGCGGCGCACCGGTCACCGCATCCACATGCCCGTAGTCGTAGGTGGGAGCGCGGGTGAACGAGGAGGCGTTGTACGAAGACTGGTTGCCGACCTCGACGAGGGTGGTTTCGAGATTCGCCAGCCCGGCCGGATTGAAGCTGACCGCGGAGAGATCGTCGGCCTTGGCGGTGAACGCGCCGGCCCGGCCGGAAGCCCTTGCCCCCAGGGTGCCGGAGTAGTAGCCCCCGTCGGCCAAGGCCGCGCCCGCGAGCATCGCCGTGCCGACCAGCGTGGTGAAAACAACCAGAGATTTCATCGCATGATGGCCGGCTCTAGCCGAGTGGCGTGGTGGCCTGCTCTAGCTGGGGTTCAGGATCACGACCGCGAGGGGCGACGGGAGGTAGCACGTGCTGCACTGAAGGGCGACCGCCCACACCCCATTGGTCGGGGTGAACCCCAAGAAGGGCTGGCCGGCGCTGGTCTGGGCCGTGGCGAGATCCACGCTCCTGCCGCCGTCCAGAACCGCGACATGGTAGATGGTCGCGGTTGGGATGCGGTCGTAGTCCAGGGCCTGCGCTTGCACGTCGGCCACCGTCATGTCCGGGTAGAAGCCCAACAGGAGGCTGTCGATGTTCTGGTAGATCACGTCGCCGCCCATTCCATCTTGCGTCAACTGGCTCCACTCGATCACCCAAGGACCGGCGGCCGGAATGTTCACCATGGGCTTGTTTAGGTCGGCCGCGAACTGCAAGAGCGGCTTGCCCTCCGGCGCGTCGGCCTCGTTCACGACCGACCCGGTCGTGGGCGCGATGAAGGTCATGGTCTTGGTTCCCTGGCCCGGCACAACCCCATGCGCGAAGAGCAGCAGGTAATTCGTGTTCGTGTCCGTCGGCACGACGTAGTCTTGGGGCCCGAGATAGTCTTGGCCCGTGTGGAACGCGGAGAGCGCGGCGCAGGTCGTCCCCGGCGCGTCGGCCACGCGAAAGCTGCGGACCAACTTGACGGAGCTATTCGAGTCGAAGGTGCCGGCGGCAAACTGGGCAGCGATCTGCTCCTGGGTGAGCTTCACGACCTGCAAGAAATTCACACTCTCGATGTTCGAGTCCGGCGCCACCACGGGGTGACCCAGGAGATCGTTCTTGAGCAAGGTCCAGCAAGTGGTCAAATTCGCGCCCGGCGCCGTGGGCACCACGGGAATCGTCAGCTTGCTGGTGACCGTGTAGTTGTTCTCGTTCTTGATGGAAGCGTTGCCTGTGGTGGGTGGACCACTGCCGCCACTCCCACAGGCCGCGAACAGAGGGGGAATCAACAGGGATGCGACGACAATTGCCGCGCCGCGTCCCAACTTTGAATGCTCACTGGCGAACTTCATTGGCACATTTAACCCAAAAGGAACTCACGACGCCAGCTGGAAGAACTTGCTTTCGACCAGGACCATCCCGCGGAGCATCGTGAGGCGCTTTTCTTGAACGAGCTGTCTATTGTCTTTCTGTTGTCTTTCCGTCTTCTTTCCCATGGATAGACACGCCTCGTCGCCGGTTGATTGCGCCGCGTGCACGTGGCGTGCGGGTGCGTGAAAGAACTCGTCCCCCACCGGCAGAAGGCGTACGCTGCTTTCGAACGCCCCCATGTCACCTGCCCCCGCCGCCCCGAGCCAGGCGCACAGTCTTATCAGCCAGGCGTACGCGCTGTCGGTGACCGCCACCATCCGGCTCGCCGCCGGCGTAGCCTTGCTCGGCGTGGCCGCTGGCTGGACGGCGTTGAGGCGAATCGACCTCGGCTTCATCCTCATCCCCATTCTGGCGTACGTGGCCCTCGCCGCGGCGGCGCTCGCCGGCCGGCACCAGCCGCTAGGGCGCCGGCTTGCCCTGGTGATGCCGTTCTTCGACCTCGCCCTGGCGTTCGTCGTGCACCAGCACGGCATCACCAGGTTCCCACACTACGCGGCTTCCTGGGCCGTGAGCAGTCTCGGGGTCTTCACCCTCATCGTGGCGCTCGTCGGCCTTTCCCTGTCGATCCGGCTGGTGGTCGTGGTGACGCTGCTCTCGGTGAGCGCGCAGTGGCTGATCTTGCGGGGTCCGGGTATCACGCTCTACTCCGTCCTGGTTGCCACCTTCACGATCCTCTTCGTGGCCGTCGCGACGAGCAGCATTCCCCGCATGGCCGCCGCCGCCCTTCGCCGCGACGCCCAGGCGGCGCTCACCATCGACTCACTGGCGCAGGTGCAGGCGCAGAACCAGCAACTCGAGCTCCTGCAGCGCGAGAAAGACTCCCTGCTGGAAATCATCGTGCACGACATGCGCAGTCCAGTGGGCGCGGCCATGCTCTCGCTCGAGTACCTGGTGCTCGAGCTCAAGAAGCGGCCCGACCGCGCCCCGCTGCTCGAAGCGACCGACGACGCCGTCGCCACCCTCAACAGCTTAAGCAGCATGATCTCGCAGATCCTCGATACCTCGAAGCTGGAAAGCGGCCGCATCACGCTGCGCCTGGACCGCGTCGAGGTACGGTCGATCCTCGAGAGAGCGCTGCGCGAGGCGAACCCGCGCGCGGCCAGCCGCTCCATCACGGTCGCGATGGAAGCCCCCGAGGGCCTCTTCGCCGCGCTCGACCTGCGCCTTTTCCCACGCGCGCTCGAGGTGCTGACGACGCACCTCCTCCGGCACACCCTCGAGGGCGGCCGCATGCTCATGGTTGCGACGGGCGATTCCCGCGAGGTGCGCCTCTCGCTCCACAGCAGCGCCCCCGCCATCCCGGCAGCCCAGCGCGACCGGATGTTCGACAAGTTTCCCGGCGCGGATGGCGAGTCGCGCCGCACTTCCGGCTGGGCCTTGGGACTGTACTTCTGCCGGCTGGTGGTGTCCTCCCACCTAGGGACGATCGCCCTTGAAGACGTCGATGGTTGGCCCACCTCTTTCGTGATTCGCCTGCCCGGCCAGCCCAGGTCGCCAGCCGGGATTTTTCCCTAGAAATATCGCGGTCGCGCCGGCGGTTCGGAAGGCTCGTCCAGCGTGACCAACCCGGCCCTCCGGCATCCAACCGACACGCAGCCACCCCACCCACACCTCAAAGAGGTAATGACCATGCCAAATTCCAGACTTCTTGTCCTTGCCACGAGTGCCGTTCTCTTCGTTCCCGCGTTCGCGCGGGCCAGCACGTGGGACATCGACCCCGCTCACACCTCCATCGAATTCAGCGTGCGCCACATGATGGTCAGCACCGTCAAGGGGCAGTTCGAGAAGGTCAAGGGCAGCCTCGAGCTCGACGACAAGGACGTCACCAAGTCGACGGTGGAGGTCACCATCGATGTCGGGTCGGTCAACACCCACGAGCCCAAGCGCGACACGCACCTAAGATCGCCCGACTTCTTTGACGTCGCCAAGTTCCCGACCGCCACCTTCAAATCGACCAAGGTGCAAAAAGCCGGCAAGAACAAGCTGAAGGTGACCGGCGAGCTCAGCCTGCACGGCGTGACCAAGCCCGTGGTGCTCGAAGTGGAAGGCCCGACCGATGCGTACAAGACGCCCTTCGGGACCACGGTGCGCGGCGTGCATGCGACGGTCAAGCTCGATCGCAAGGACTTCGGCATCGGCTGGAACAAGGTGCTCGACAACGGCGGCGTGCTGGTGGGCAACGAGGTCAGCCTCGATCTGAGCGCCGAGCTGTCCGAGAAGGCCGCGCCGGCCGCTGCCGCCGCCCCCGCGACGCCCGCGGCTAAGCCAGCCAAGTGATCTTCTACTGCAACGGCTGCGCGACGAGGGTCAGCAGCCTGCGTAGCGAGCGTTGGTCGAGGGATTCGAAGTGACGGACGGGCACCAGCCCGCCGGCTAGGCCGGCGATGCGGCGGATGCTGCCCAAGTAGTGTTCGTAGAGGTGCAGGCCCTCGGTCACGGATTCCGAGGAGTTGCGCCAGGCGCGGTCGACTTCCGCCAAATCCGCGGCCGCGCGGGCCTGCGTGTCGGGGTCGCGGGGGCTCGCGGCCAGCGCGTTCTCGGCGATGCGGGTGTAGCGCTCGCGGAGATTCTCCAGCGGCCCCCGGGCGCCCCGCAAGAAGATGGCCAGCTCGACGAGACGGGCATACACCGCCTGGGCCGCCGCTTCCAGCACCTCGCCGTCGAGCGGTCCGTGCAGGTCGTCCGGGCTGCGCTGCCATTGTTTGAGGGAATAGGCGAGGCGGCGCCCTTCGAGATAGTCGCCCAGCAAGTCGGCCACGCGCACGCGATGCGCCTCACTCTCGGCACTCGCCCGGCGCAACGCCGCGACCACGGACTCCAGCCGACCGCCCCCGGCGGGTCCGGTGGCCAGTACGCGCATTTCCATCTCGGCCTGCTGGCGCTCGGCTTCGCTTTCCACGAGGTGATTCCATTCCTCGCGCAGGCGCCGCGCCCGCACCTGCATCGCCTCGACGAAATACTGGTCCGGCGCCTCGACCGTGCCCGCGACGAAGATGCCGGTGCGGATTTCCGGGGTGGGGGCGCCGTTCTCCATGACGTTCGTGCGGCTCGATTGCAGCACCGTCGACAGGCCGGTCTTGCTGTAGTCCACGCCCAAGCCGAAGGCGTAGCGCAGGCTGCCGGTGAGGTCGGATTCGACCTCGGTTGAGCCGCGCAAGGTGATATAGCGCCAGCGAAAGGGATGCTCGCGCTTGACGAAGAGGCCGCCGCGCGCGGTGAACGACTCGCCCTGGTAGCGGCTCTCGGCGGACAGCACCCGCCGGGCCGCCGCCTCGAAGAAGCTGTCCCAGCCGGCGACCGTGGTGTAGCGCTGGAGCCAACTTTCGCGCAACGCCGCCTCGAATACGCTCGCGGCGCTGTCCGACGCGGGCCTCACCTGCTGCATCAAGCCCGCCGAGATTTCCACCGAGGGCAGGCGCGTGGTCAGGCCGCCGCGCAGGTTGGGCTGCAGGTGATAGCCGAGGTGGGAGAAACCGCCGTACCAGCCGACCGCGCACGCGTTCCCCTCGCAGCGCTTGAGAGTGCCCGAGTTGTTGAGTGCGCCCGCCTCGAAGAGCGCCCCTAGGCCGGCGACGCTGAGCGCCAGCAGACCCTGGTGGGCCGCGAGCTGGTGCCGGGTCTCGTCCCAGGCGTCCTGGGTCTGGGGAAAGTAGGGTTGCTGCGCGAGCAGGAAGACCCCGAGGTCGAGGAACTCACGGGCGTTGAAGTAGTGCAGCATCGAGCTCGCCAGCTGACTGCCCGTCTGCGTGTTGCTGGTGATGTCCAAGGTCCCGGTGTTGAGGATGTCGAGGTTCACCGTGATGAGCCCGAGCGAATCCACCGTGAGGTTCTGGATGCGGCGGCTGCGAATGTCGTCGAGGCGGGTCATCTGCTGCACCTGCTGGTCGAAGATGGGGTAGGCGATGTGCAGGGGGGCCAGGCTCAGCTTGTACGAGGTCGAGTCGTTGAGCTCCCAGGGGCTGCCGACCAGGCGGTCGATCTCGCTCTCGATTTTGAAGAGCTCGATCTGGTTCATGAAGGACAGAAACTCGCCGCGCGACTTGGTGCCGGCCTGGCTGGCCCAATCGGCGAGGACGCGCAAGAGATCGCCGAAATCGTTCTGCAACTGCGACTGGATCCGCTGCGCGTGGGCCCGGCCGGGAATGGCGAGCCCCACGACGAGCAGCGCCAGGAAAGCAAGCCGCATCGGCGCGCGCGCGCGCCGCGAACGACTGCCCGGGAGGTTGCGAGAGCCCATGCTCGACCCCTGTCTTTCGTAAGGGATTGTACCCCGGATCGAGTCCATCCACGGATATGGGTCCGAGCCGGTGATCCCATGGCCGCAGCCGTGGCCCGTGTCGTCCCCCTTGCTTCCTATCAGAACCTGGCATAATCCCGTGCCGCCCGCCGAGCGAGAGCCCCGCCCCTCAAAAGGATTCCCGACATGCCCGAGATGAACATCATCCAGGCCATCAACGACTGCCTGCGCGTGGAAATGCAGCGGGACAGCCGCGTCGTCGTGCTGGGCGAAGACGTGGGCAACTTCGGCGGCGTCTTTCGCGCCACCGTCGGCTTGCAGCAGGAATTCGGCCCCGACCGCTGCATGGATACCCCACTGGCCGAGAACGGCATCGTGGGCGCGGCCATCGGCATGGCGCTCTACGGCTTGCGCCCGGTCGCCGAGATCCAGTTCGCCGACTACGTGTACCCCGCGTTCGACCAGATCGTGAACGAGCTGGCCAAGATGCGCTACCGCTCGGGCGGCGAGTACAGCGCGCCGGTGGTGATTCGCATGCCCGCGGGTGGCGGCGTGCGCGGCGGTCACTACCACTCGCAGTCGCCCGAGGCCGTGTTCATCCACACGCCCGGCCTGCAGGTCGTCTATCCTTCCACGCCGGCCGACACCAAGGGGCTGCTCGCCTCGGCCATCCGCGGCGAGGACCCGGTGATCTTTCTCGAGCCCAAGCGCCTGTACCGCACGGCCAAGGGTGAAGTCCCAGCCGGCGACTACACCGTTCCCATCGGCCAGGCCCGCGTGGTCCGCCGGGCCGCCGCGCGCTCCGAGCGCTCGCTGACCATCCTCGCCTGGGGCGGCATGGTGCCCACCGCGCTGGAAGCCGCGGACAAGGCCGCGGGCATGGGCTACGACATCGAGCTCATCGACCTACGCACCCTCTTGCCTTTCGACATCGAGACCATCGTGCAGTCCGTGCACAAGACCGGCCGCGCGGTCATCGTCCACGAGGCGCCGCGCACCTGCGGCTTCGGCGCCGAGCTCGCCGCCTCGATCCAGGAACGGGCACTCCTGCACCTGGAAGCGCCCATCCTGCGCGTGACGGGCTTCGATACCCCCTTCCCGTACACGCTCGAATCCGAGTACTTGCCCGACAGGGATCGTATTCTCGACGCCCTGGAAAAAGTCACGACCGGCTAGGAGAACACATGGCCTACGAATTCAAGTTGCCCGACATTGGCGAAGGCATGGCCGAGGGTGAGATCGTCCGCTGGCTGGTCAAGGAAGGCGACACGCTGGCGCAAGACCAGCCCATGGTCGAGGTGATGACCGACAAGGCCACGGTGGAGATCGCGACCCCGCGCGCCGGGATCGTGCTCGAACGCCGCTTCCAGGAAGGCCAGCGCTGCCCGGTGGGCCAAGTGCTCATCGTGATCGACACTGCGGGGGCGGCCCCGAAAACCCCCGAGGTGTCGAGCAAGGACCGGACCCTAGGCCCAGTTTCCGTCGGCCCCGCCGCCGGGGGGGCGCTGGCCACGCCGGCCACGCGCCGACTGGCGCGTGAGCTCGGCGTCGATCTCGCGCGCCTGAAAGGCTCGGGCCCGGGCGGGCAGATCACCGCCGCCGACGTGCGCGCCGCCGGGGTCGGCTCCGCGCCCGCCAAGGACACCGACGACCAGCTCACGCCGGGGCCCATCACGCAGACCTCCGGCGACGTGCGCATTCCCTTCCGCGGCGTGCGCCGGATGATTGCCGAGCACATGGTCGAGACCCAACGCCAGGTCGCGCAGTTCACCTTCGTCGAGGAGATCGACTGCACCGAACTGGTCGAGCTGCGCAACAAGGCCGAGGCGCGCCTCGGCGGCCACGGCATCAAGCTGACCTACCTGCCGTTCTTCGTGAAGGCCGCGGCGGAGGCCTTGAAGAAGCATCCCCAGATCAACGCCACCCTCGACGAGCCGGCCGGCGAAATCGTGCAGCGCCGCGAGTACCACATCGGCATCGCGGCCCAAACGCCCGAGGGCTTGATGGTGCCCGTGATCCGCCACGCGGACCGCCGCTCGCTCCTCGAGCTGGCGCGCGAAGTGGATCGCCTGGCGGTGGCGGCCAAGAACGGACGCGTTTCGCAGCGCGACCTCGGCGGTTCGACCTTCACCATCACCAGCCTGGGCGCCCTGGGCGGCATCGTGGCCACACCCATCGTGAACTACCCCGAGGTGGCGATCCTGGGCATCCACAAGATCGCCAAGCGGCCGGTCGTGCTCGACGACAAGATCGTCGTACGCGACATGATGAACCTCTCCCTGTCCGTGGATCACCGTCTGGTCGACGGGTACGACGCCGCCCACTTCATGGCCGAGATGAAGGCCTCGCTGGAAACACCGGGACTCATCTTCCTGGACGTAACGTAGGCCATGGCGGACGGCAAGGCGTCGTCGAAGGTCGGTTCCGGCCAGCTCACCTGCGACAGCGTGGAGATCTGGTCGGACGAGGACTACGCCCGCGCGACCGGACTCGTGCAAATTCTGGACGAGAACGGACACGCCGATCCCGCGCGGCTCCCGCATCTTCCGTCCGAGAAGTTGATCCGGCTCTACCAAGGTATGCTCGGGAGCCGCCTGCTCGACGAGCAGCTCATGCCGCTGCAACGCCAGGGCCGCATCGGCCACTACTTCGAGGCGCGCGGGCAGGAGGCCGGTTTCATCGCTGGCGCGGAGGCCATCGAGAAGACCGACTACTTCGTGCAGGGCCTGCGCGAGGGCGCGGCGGCCGTCTATCGCGGCCTGCCCCTGGGAAAGTACCTCGCGCAGATCCTGGGCACGGCCCATGATGCGAGCCGCGGCCGGCAGATGCCTTGCCACGTGGGCGCGGCGGCCATCCACCACATCAGCACCTCGTCCTGCGTAGCCTCGCAGATCCCGCACGCCGTCGGCATCGCCTGGGCGGCCAAGATCCGCAAGGAGCCCACGGTGGCCTTGGGTTTCTTCGGCGACGGGGCCACCAGCGAAGACGACTTTCACGCCGGCCTCAACTTCGCCGCCGTATACCAGGCGCCAGTCGTCTTCGTTTGCCAGAACAATCAATGGGCTATCTCCACGCCGGTCGCGGCGCAGACGCGCTCCGAGACCCTGGCCGTCAAGGGGCTGGCCTACGCCGTGCCCTCGCTGCGGGTCGACGGTAACGACGTGCTGGCCATGTACGCGACCATCAAGGCCGCGGTGGACGCGGCCCGCGCGGGGCACGGCCCCACCTTCATCGAGGCCGTGACCTACCGCCTGGGCGCGCATTCGAGCGCCGACGATCCAGCGCGCTACCGCGACGGGCACGAGGACGCTATCTGGCAGAAGCGGGATCCCCTGCTGCGTTTCGGCCGCTGGCTGGCCGAGCGGAACATCCTCGACAGCACGGCGCAGGCCGCGGCGCGGGCCCGTATCACCGACGCGATCCGGGCCGCCATCGCCGCCGAGGAGGCCGTCGGCCCGCCGCCGACCGCGAGCCTGTTCGAGGATGTCTTCGCCCGGCCGACCTGGCTGCTGGAAGAGCAGAAGGCCGGGCTGCGCAATTCTGGCTAGAGGTCGGCTAGGCGCACGCGGCAGGCGCACTGGCTCGAGCCCCGCAGGCGGTGCTTGGAGAGACAATGACTGCCAAGAGCGAATGCAGTCGTCGAAGCGCCAGGAGTCGATGCGCGAGCAGCTCACATGCGAGTGGTCGTGGGCGATAGTCCGTCCTTGGCTGCAATGTGCATCGTGTGGAGTGCGCAGGCTAACGACGTGCCGCCTACCGACGGGGCCACCGCCGAGACGGACGCCCCCTCCTTGTCGGATCCGGTGGGCTCAGTCCCCTGAGCGGGACAGTCATGATCGAACATTCGCCGTCGGGTGGCTTCATCGACGGTTTCCTCTTGCGGACCGCCCGTTTTATCGGGATTTCCACTGGGCTTCCCGCCCAACCACAGGCCTGGCAAACGGGACGTTCATAGAGCCGGTCCGGTTTCGTGGACAAGAAGCCGCGTTCGGGAGCAAGCCGCTGAGATGCGCAGGAGGGACAGGCGTCGGGGACGCCGCGCAGATGGCGAATGCATGCGGTCGTGAACAACCCGAGAGTCTGTTCCGTTGCTTCGATCGCAGCCTCAACGTCGTTGAAGTGGGAATTCCTCGCATGCGTGAGCCAGTTGACGAACTCCCAGCACTCCCTTGCCGTTGACTTGAGCAACCTTCGCCGTGCCTTCTGATTTCGTCCCGCCAGCGAAGCGTCGGCGATCAGCTCCGCCCATGCCAGGAAATTGGATACCTGCAGATCGGCGCCCACTGGGGCTGCGACGAACTCCTGCATGGCGTGGACTGTATCTAGAAGGCACTCGCGGCATCGCACCCCGAGCGCTTGATAATCTTCGATTTCCCGCGCAACCAAGACAGCTTCACGTGCTTGGTCCAGCGCCCTCCAGGCGGCCATCAGGGGTTCAACGTTCAGGTCACTGAGATCAGAACGGCCGCTTCGAGGTATGCGAATACTGAGCCCGACGTGAAACGTGAGTGCGAGGTCCATATTGGGAAACTGCGATTGCGAATAGAGATTCGTCGGATTCGTTATCACCCACCAACGCTCTTTGTCCGTGTGAACGTCCCAGATATCGTAGGTGGTTCCGTGAAGGCGCTCGCTGTAGACCTTCTGTAGAAGATCTACCCGTTCGTCCGGCGCCTGCGAAGCGAGATAGTCCACGACAGCTTGGCGCTCATCGTTGGTTGCGATTAGCATCGCGTGTCCGTTGAACTGGGATTCACCTGGGAACACTACCGCAATCTCGCCGCGATGGGCGCGGCGGACTATTGCGAGGTCAAGCACGACAGACGTCCGACGGAGCTGCCCCAAGTTGGATCGGACGGCGCGCAGGGGGAAGGAGGTGTCACGGCCGCCGGCGTGTGGAGC
>JADGRD010000280.1 GCA_017881285.1 Pseudomonadota bacterium
ATGGTCCTCGCCGAAAGGCTCACCACGTAGAAGAGCTCTCGCGCCCGCATGTCGCTGGCGCGCACCAGCTTCTCCGCCGCGCGGCGGACCAGGCACAACTTGCGTTCGAAGGCGGCCGTGTCGATGACGCCGCCGCCGCGCCCCACGAACACCTGGCGAATCAACGGCCGCGAGGCGAGCGCGCTCTTGCCCAGCCCGGTGGGATTGACGGGGACATCGCGCCAGCCGAGCACGGTCAACCCAAGCAGCGCGACAGCCCGTTCGAACAGCCGCTGGCAGTGGGCGCCCTCGTCCGCGTCGCGGGGCAGAAACACCATGCCCACGCCGTACTCCTCGGGGCCGGGAAGCTCGATGCCGATCGCCGAGGCCACGTTGTGCATGAACGCGTCGGGGATCTGGAGCAGGATGCCGGCGCCATCGCCGGTGTTCTCCTCGCAACCGCAGGCGCCACGGTGGGCCAGGTTTTCCAGGACCTGAATGCCGTTGCGGATGATCTGGTTCGACTTGCGGCCCTCGACGTCGACGACCAGGCCGACCCCGCACGCATCGTGCTCGTAGCTTGGGTCATAGAGTCCTTCTGCGCCGCGTTGGGCATGTAGGCTGTATGGCTCCTGGGGCTTGTCGGCTCTGCTCTTTTCCATGGTCGCTCCGGCGGGGCGCGCCTTTGACCCCTCCCTGCATAGGTGGTTACTGGAAACGTAGCGCCCGGCTGACACCCCAGCAATCGCTGAGCCCAATTCACCCCCATAGTTTTCGGGGTGGAAATACATAGGAAATATTTCGGAAATAATTGTCGTGACAAATCAGACAATGGAAACATGAATTGCGACGATGTAGCTGAAAAAATACTGTTTTCCCCAACAGGTCTGGATTATGTTTCTTGACCGATGCGCGCTCTCGTCGTGACCTCCAAACCGCAACTCGGCGTTTCCGAACCCGACTCACCTGCCGCGGCTCTTCGCGATCTGGGATGCGAGGTTGTTTGCGTCGGCTACGACATGGATGATCTCCCCGACGACATCGAGCACGTTCGCCCCTCGGTCGTGGTGGTGGATGCCGGACCGCATCTCGAAGTCGGCCGGGCGGTCGTCCGGCACACCAAGCAAGTCCCCACGCTGGCCGACATCCCCATTCTCCTGTGCATCGAAGTGTCGCGCCTGGCCGGGCTGGACCCCGAGCTGGGCATGGACGATTTCATTCTGTCGCCCCTCGTCGGTCCCGAGCTCTACGCGCGCGTCCGCCAGCTCGACTGGCGGTTGTCCTCGTTCTCGGCCGCCGGCCGCATCAAGCTGGGCGATCTGGTCATCGACACGGTCGCGGTCGAGGCCACGTTTCGCGGCCGCGTGCTCAAGCTACCGCGCCAGGAATTCCAACTTCTCAAGTTCCTGGCCGCCGGGGCCGGCCGCGTCTTCACGCGCGAGCAACTGCTCTCGCGCGTGTGGGGCTACCGCTACACCGGCAACACGCGGACCGTCGACATCCACGTGCGCCGCCTGCGCGCCAAGCTGGGCTCGGGCGCCGACATGATCGAAACCGTGCGCCACGTGGGCTACAAGATGAAGTCTCCCGCGGCGTCTTGAGGGACCAACCAGCGTGAAGCAAGGATTGGCGGCGAAAAAACGCAGAATTCGGGTTGCGTTCCAGGGCGAGCGCGGCGCGTTTTCCGAGGAAGCCGCCCGCCGCATCCTGGGCGAGAAGATCGAGCCCTGTCCCAAGCGCGAGTTCGACGAGATGTTCGAGGCCGTCATCCGCGACGAGGCCGACTGCGCGGTGGTGCCCATCGAAAACACCCTCGCCGGCTCGGTCATCAAGAACTACGACCTGCTGGTGGACTACGATCTGGAGATCATCGGCGAGCTGGTCTTGCGCGTGGCCCACAACTTGATCGCGCCCAAGGGAACGCGCCTGCCGTCTCTGCGCAAGATCTATTCCCACCCGGTCGCGCTGGCCCAGTGCGAGGATTTCCTGCACAAGCTGCGCCTGGAGATCCCGAGACTCGAGATTCTGCCCGCCTACGACACGGCCGGCGCGGTCAAGCTGGTCGTCGAGAACGGCCGGCACGACGAGGCCGCCATCGCCAGCCGGGCCGCCGCGACCACCTACCGCGCACAGATTCTCGCCGAAGGGATAGAAAGCAACCCGCAGAACTTCACCCGCTTCTTCGTCATGGCGCGACCCGACCGGCGGGGCGGCGTGCGGCTCAAGACGCGCTCGCGCGAGATCAAGACCAGCATCGTCTTCCGCACCACCAACAAGCCGGGCGCCCTCTTCCACGCGCTCGAGGCCTTCGCCAAGGGCAAGATCGATCTCGCCAAGATCGAATCGCGCCCCATCGTGGGCCGGCCCTGGGAATACTCGTTCTATCTGGATTTCATGGGCGATCGCAACGCGCCAGCGGCCCGGCGGGCCCTCGCCAGCCTGACCATGGTCGCGGAAAGCTTGCGCATCTTCGGTTCCTACCCGCGGGCAGAGTAATCGCACGACCAAGCCTTGACGTCCGCCCCGCCTCGGCGGAAGCATGGGTGGCATGCTGACGATCGATCTGCGAGGGAAACGCGCGCTGGTGGCTGGCGTGGCCGACGACGGCGGGTTCGGGTTCGCCATCGCGAAGGCGCTGGCCGAGGCCGGCGCGTCCATCTGCCTCGGCACCTGGCCGCCCGCGCTCGGCATCTTTGCAACCATGCTCGAACGCGGCAAGCTCGACCGATCGCTCGCGTTCGCCAGCGGCGGCAAGCTCGTCTTCGAGCGCATCTACCCACTCGACGCCGACTATGATGTGGCCGCGGACATTCCCGCGGCCGTGCGCGACAGTAAACGCTACCGCGACCTGGGCGACGTCAGCATCGGCGGCCTCGCCGAGCGGCTGGCGGCGGACTTCGGCGACCAGTGCCTCGACATCGTCGTGCATAGCCTGGCCAACGCGCCCGAGGTGAAGAAGCCCCTGCTCGAAACCAGCCGCCACGGCTATCTGGCCGCGGTCGGCACCAGCGCCTATTCCTTCGCCTCCATGCTCGGCCGGCTTGGCCCGCTGGTGCGCTCCGGCGCCTCGTTCCTGGCCATTTCCTATCTCGCGGCCGAGCGGGTAGTGCCGGGCTACGGCGGCGGCATGTCGTCGGCGAAAGCGGCGCTGGAGAGCGACACGCGCACACTGGCCTTCGAGGCCGGCCGCAAGTGGGGACTGCGCGTGAACGTCATTTCGGCCGGCCCCCTCGCCTCGCGCGCCGCGTCTGCAATAGGCGACATCGGGAGCATGATCGAGCACTGTCGCGTAGCGTCGCCAATCCCCGAGGCCATCACGGCCAGCGACGTGGGAAACGCAGCGTTATTCCTTTCCAGCCCCCTCGCGGCCGGAATCACCGCAACAACTCTGTATGTTGATAAGGGTTACCATGCGATGGGGGTTTCTGGTGACGCAGACCCCACATGTCGTCCCCTGTGAGATGGGCTCCTCAAATTCAACATAAGGAGTATAGTGTGCGCAGGAGTCGTCCGTGGGCCAGCCACTACGCCTGTGCACAGCTTTGGCCGCCATCATGGCGGCCTTGAGTACATCCAGCACGCGTGCCGCGGAGCCGGCGGCCATCGGAGAAGCCGCGGTCGAGCGAATGATCGACCTGAACCGAAAGGCATTCGCTGACTTACGAAATCAGCGCTTCCAGGCCGCCAAGTACTGGCTCGCGGAAGCCCTGGTGATCGGCGAGACCGCCGGTCTCGAGAACGACGAGATGACCGCGCGCACCTACGTGCACCTCGCCGTCGTCTATCTCACCGGGCTCAAGGACCGCGAGCAGGCCATCAAGCAGTTCACGCTCGCGCTCAAGATCGACCCGAACATCACCATCAGCGCCGGACTGGAAACGCCGGCCCTCAAGTCGGCCTACTTGCAGGCGCGCGAGCAGATGGATCTGCCGCCCAACCCGGACGCCACCGTGGCGCTGGCATCGCCCGCAGCCGAAGCCAAGGCGTCGTCGCCGGCGACCGGGGAAAAGCTCGGGCCGCCTCCCGCAGCCGGCAGCGGCACCGGGGACGCCCTGGATCCCGATCTGCCAGCGCGCGTTCCCGCGCCCATCTACTGTTCCGTGCCCTTCGAGATCCCACGCGAACAGGATCTCCTCGTGCGCTGCCTGACCCAGAAGCAACAGAAGCGAGCCAGTGCCACGCTCTACTATCGCCTGGACGGCACCTCGACGAGGTATGCCGCCTTGCCCATGGCCCACAGCCCGAAGGGCTGGTTGATTGCGGTGATTCCGGGCAGCGATATCAAGGGCAAGTCCCTCTCGTACTACGTCAAGGCTCAGCTTCCCAGCGCGCAGGCTCCGCTCTATAGCGGCTACCCCGAAGCGCCGAAAGCCCTGCTCATTAGAAGCGTGAGTCCGAGCGGTGGCCAGGCGGCAGACGGGGCGCCAGCGACGGAGCCGGCGCCCCTCAGCAACGGCGGGAACAGGTACCGCCGCGGGCCCGGGGTCGTGTGGCTCGCGCTCGGCGGCGGAACCGGCACGGTCTATCACGCGCGGGAGCCGGTCGACACCAACACCAAGGTCATCGGCACCAACCCGATGTACGTCGAGTCCGGCTTCTCACCCGCCTTCCTCTTCCAACTCGAGCCGGAGATCGGCTACCAACTCACGCACCATTTCTCGGTTTCCGCCTTCCTCCGCTATCAATACGCACCCGCGGACGGCGCCGCCTTCACCCCCGCCGCGGGACAACGTGCAATCTTGACCTCGGCCTTCGCCGGCTTCGCGCGCGCCCAGTATCTGTTCGGCAGCAGCGGCAACTTCCAGTCCTATCTGTCGGGCGGCGCGGGCCTGGGGAGGAACTTCCTGGCCGTGGTCGACAAGCGTTGCGACGCCAACCTGTGCACCCTCGACCACAGCGATACGCTGCACGGGGGCCTGGTGGGCCTGACCGCCGGCCTGGGTTTGATCTATCGCTTCTCGCCGAGCTTCGGCCTGGTGTTCGACGTCAAGGAGATCATGACCCTGCCCAAGGTCATGGCGTTGACCGAGTTCAACTTGGGATTCGAATTCGCGCACGACTTCCACGCGGCGGCCGCGCCCAGGCGCGCGGACACCGAGGATGTCGTCGCCTGGCGGTAACGCTCGCCGTGGATCTCCTGGCCTTCATTCGCGCAGAGGTGCTGCCCCATTTCGCGGGGCTCGGCGGCGCGACGGTGGCGCCCCTGGGCAGCGGCCTCATCAATCAAACCTTCCTCGTCGAAGCCGGCGGCGAGCGCTTCGTCCTGCAGCGGTTGGCCGCCATCTTCCCGCCGGCCATCAACGACAACATCGCGGCGGTGACCCAAGCCCTGGCCCGCGCCGGGCTCGCGACGCCCCGGCTTCTGCCCGCGCGCGATGGACGGGCCTGCGTCGAGCTGGGCGGCGAAGCCGGCGTATGGCGATTGCAGACCTTCGTGGCCGGGGTGGTTTTCGACAAGGTGCAAAGCCCGGCGCAGGCGGCGGCGGCCGGCGAGCTGGTCGCCCGCTTTCACCGCGCGCTCGACGGGCTCCGCCACGCCTTCGTTGGTCTGCGCGAAGGCGTGCACGACACCGAGAAACAC
>JADGRD010000281.1 GCA_017881285.1 Pseudomonadota bacterium
GCGCTGCATGATTTGGAAGTAGCGCGCGAAGGGGCCGATCCAGAAGACGCGAGCCTTTCCGATGGGGACCGCGACACCCAGCGCGGCGGCAAAACCTGCTCGGTTGAGGCCGCCGGTGCGGACGTAGAGTACATCCGCGTCCGCCCACGGCGAGATGGCCAAGAACGTTTGGACAGCGTTGCGTGGCCTTCTAAACCGAATGCTTCCACCGAAGGTCCACGCGGTCCCGGCTTCCCCGCCGGAAGCTTCGGTGGGCAGAGCCAGAAAGGTGGCGCTGGGCCCGACGTCCATGAATTCGTTCACGACCCACAGGGCCTTGATGGTTTCACCGCCGCCGGTCTTGAAGATTTGAGACTGCGGCTGCGTCAGGGGCAGCGCCACGCCAGGCTCCACCTTCAAAGCAAAATCGCCGATCCGCGCCGGCAAGGGGTTGTAGCCCGACGAGTCGACATCGGTCGCCTGGGCGGCTCGGCCGCATACCAGCGAAGCAGCGCCTACCAATATGGTCTGCGCTGCATGCGCCAGTGGGAATCTCATGTGCATCTGCTTCTCCGTTTGGGGGGGCCTGGCGGAACAGGTCTCCGCGCAGTAATTTGTCCCGAGCGCCGCCCGTACGGGCGGTGCCCGACATCTCGGGAGGCGTCTAGAGCAGCATTCGGGCCATCGACTAGACGGACATAACTTCAAGCACTTGCACCGCGGAGAGCTCCGGAATATGGGGTTCTTCCATCAAGATGACGTGGCTTGTCCTTCAATTTGACCCGGTCCACAGAGGAGCCATGACCACGCGTAGGGCCGCTGTCGCGACGAAAGGAGCCACCATCCGAACTCCGCGAACAATGCCGTATCAACGAGGTCCGATCATCGCTTCCGGCCTGACCCACAGGTCGAACTGCTCGCCCGTAACGAGCCCCAACCCGATCGCTGCCACACGAAGGGTGAGCCCATGCTCGTGCGCATGCTTGGCGATCTTCGCGGCGTTGTCGTAGCCAATGTGAGGATTGAGGGCTGTCACCAGCATGAGCGAATTCTCGAGATTCTGGCCGATGCGCTCGCGGCAGGGCTCGATGCCCGCAACGCAATTCTCGCGAAAGCTTTCGCAACCATCGGCGATGAGCCGAACGCTTTGGAAAAAGTTATGCGCGATGAGGGGCTTGAAAACGTTGAGCTCGAAGTTGCCCGACATGCCGCCGATGTTGACCGCTACGTCGTTGCCCATGACCTGTGCGGCCAGCATGGTCATCGCTTCGCTCTGCGTCGGGTTGACCTTGCCGGGCATGATCGAGCTGCCAGGCTCGTTCTCGGGGATTGCGATCTCACCGATGCCACAGCGCGGGCCGGATGCGAGCCAACGCACGTCGTTGGCGATCTTGTTAAGGGACGCGGCGAGGGTCTTGAGCGCACCGTGTGCGCTGACCAGGGCGTCGTTGGCCGCGAGCGCCTCGAACTTGTTGGGTGCCGTGACGAACGGGTGACCGGTCAGCTCGGCGAGCTTTTGGGCAACCCGCATTGCGTACTCGGGGTGCGCGTTGAGCCCCGTGCCCACGGCCGTCCCGCCGAGCGCGAGCTCGCAGAGATGAGGAAGCGCCGCCTCGACATGCGCAAGGCCCTGATCGAGCTGGGCAACATAACCAGAGAATTCTTGACCAAGGGTGAGCGGAACCGCGTCTTGCAAGTGCGTGCGTCCGATCTTGACGATGTCGCGAAAGCCTTCCGCCCCTGCATGGAGCGCATCGCGCAGCCGCCGCACGCTCGGCACCAGCTTCTCGCGGAGGGATTGCACCGCCGCAACGCTCATGGCCGTCGGGAAGACGTCGTTCGATGACTGGCCGCGATTGACGTCGTCGTTGGGATGAACGAGCCGCCTTTCGCCGCGCTCTCCACCGAGCAGCTCGCTCGCGCGGTTGGCAAGCACCTCGTTCATGTTCATGTTGGTTTGCGTGCCGCTGCCGGTTTGCCAGACGACCAGCGGAAACTCGCCATGGTGTTTGCCCGCGAGCACTTCATCCGCCGCCTTGGCGATGGCGCGCGCCTTGTCGGCGTTGAGCGCTGCGAGATCGAGGTTGACGAGCGCGGCCGCCTTTTTCACCAGCGCCAGCGCGTAGAGGAGCGCGGTCGGCATGTGCTCGCCTGAGATCTTGAAGTTCTGCAGCGAGCGTTGGGTCTGCGCGCCCCAGAGGCGATCTGCGGGGACCGCGATAGGACCGAAGGTATCCTTCTCGATGCGAACGGTGGGTGTCGTCATGGTCGTGCTTCCCATGATAGCAGTGGACGGGGTGGAACCAGTCGTCTGATGACGGCCAGCACTAGGCCGCTTTGGCCAGGAGCTCGGCGGCCCATTTCTCCAACTTGCGGGCATCGGCGTAGAAGTGGCGAATTCCTTCGGATAGTTTGTCGACCGCCATGGCGTCCTGGTTGTGCAGAAAGCGATAGGCTTTCTCGTCGAGATGAAGTGGCGTGGCGTCGCTGGCCTTGGCCAGCTCGACCGACAGCCGGCGTGGCAACTCGCCTTCGCGCTTTTCGAGATCGGCGAGGATGTCCGGGCTGATGGTCAGCAAATCGCAGCCGGCGAGCAGCATCACCTGTTCGGTCTTGCGGAAGCTCGCCCCCATGACCTGGGTCTTGTAGTCGAACTTCTTGTAGTGGTTGTAGATGCGCACCACCGATTCCACGCCGGGATCCTGCTCAGGTGGAATGTCCTGCACGCCGCGCGCCTTGAGGTAGTAGTCGTAGATGCGCCCGACGAACGGGGAAATGAGCGTGACCTTTGCCTCCGCCGAGGCCACAGCCTGCGCGAACGAGAAAAGCAGCGTCATGTTGCAATGGATGCCTTCCCGCTCGAGGATCTCCGCGGCGCGGATGCCTTCCCAGGTCGTACCGACCTTGATGAGGATGCGCTCTTTATCGACGCCCGCCTTCCGATAGAGATCGATGGTGGCACGTGCCTTGCCAATCGTCCCCTCGGTGTCGAACGAGAAGGCCGCGTCCACCTCGGTCGAGACGCGCCCCGGGATGATCTTCAGGATCTCGCACCCAAAATTGACCGCGAGCTTTTCCATGAAGGCCGACCTGCGTTGCGCCTCGTCCCCGGGCTGCGCGCCGGCGAATTTGAGCGCCTCGTCGACCAGCGCACGGTACCGCGGCTGCGGCGCCGCCTTGAGCAGCAGCGACGGATTGGTCGTCGAATCCTGCGGCTTGTGCTTGGCGATGGCATCGATGTCGCCGGTGTCGGCGACGATCACGGTCTGTTTCTTCAGCGAATCGAGCAGCGTCATGACGGTCTCCTTGTCTATCCATCTTCTTGCGGCGTCTTCTCTCCGAACACGAGGAGGAGTACGGCCCAAGCCAGCGGCACTGCGCCCACGAGCAGGAAGGTTAGGTCTGCGGCAATGCGAATCCATTCCAGCGTATGGTAGAGGCCGCCCATGAGGAAGCTCAGGCGGCGGGCGTGCCAGTAGCCATTCTGGATGGCATCCCAGAATTGCAGGACGCCCCCCGGGAACAGATCGAGCACGATCATGAGGCCGAGCCCGATGTTGACGCCCCAAAACCCGATGCGAACGAACCTTTCGGCCCGCTTCCAGATCGCGTCGCCGCGGATGGCCCGCAGGCAGAAGAAGACGACCCCGAGGGCCAACATGCCAAACACGCCGAACATCGCGGCGTGGCCGTGATTGGCGGTGAGGCTGGTACCAATCTCGAAGTACGAGACGATGGGCATGTTGATGAGGAAGCCGAAGATTCCGGCGCCCACGAAATTCCAGACACCCACGGCGATGAGAAAATAGATGGCCCATTTCTGGTGGGCGGCCAGCGGCTGGTGGCAGTCCTCGCAGTTCTGGTCTTTGAGGTGCACGAAGTCCCATGCATCGAGGGTCAGGAGGGTCAGCGGGACGACCTCGAGTGCGCTGAAACACGACGCCAACCCCATGTTGAGCGTGCCTTGACCCGTGAAGTACCAGTGGTGGCCAGTGCCAACGATGCCACCGGCGAGGTAGAGGATGGCATCGAGGTAAACCAGGCGCGTGGCCGTTCTGGTCGTCACGAGCCCCATCTGGACGAACATGACGGCCACCAGCACTGTCGCGAAGAGCTCGAAGAAGCCCTCGACCCAAAGGTGGACGATCCAGAAACGCCAATTGTCGATAATGGCGAAGTTGGTGTGGGGCCCGTAGAACAGCGCGGGTAGATAGAACAGAGGAATGGCGACCGCCGCGTAGAGGAACAAGGCAGGCAATTCGCCCTTCTTGCCGGATTTCATCGCGGGTCGCAGGGCCCGGAACATGAGGAACAGCCAGAACACCAATCCCCCCGCCAGAAGCAACTGCCAGAAGCGTCCCAAGTCCAGGTATTCGCTTCCTTGATGCCCGAGCCAGAACCACAGCGCCCCCAGTTTGTTGTTGATACCCAAGGCTTCGCCGAGGAGGCTGCCCAACACGACCACCGTCAAGGCACCGAGAAGCACGAGGACGCCGAGTCTCTGCCCCTTCGGCTCCGCGCCACCAACCAGCGGCGCCAAGAACAGACCGCCGGCTACCCAAGACGTGGCGATCCAGAAAATCGCGAGCTGCAGATGCCAGGTGCGGGCCAGGTTGTAGGGCAAGAGGCGGGCAAGGTCGAAGCCATAGAACCCGTCCGGCTCCACGCGGTAGTGGGCCAGCACGCCTCCCATGGCCGCTTGCAGCAGAAAGAGGACGGCTACCACCGCGAAGAATAGCCCCAGCGCCTTCTGGCTCGGCGTGATCTTCCAGCGGTGAAGGGGGCCTTCGGTCACATGCACGTGACCTGCAGACTTGCCCCAGCCAAGATAGTCGAACTTCCCAAAAACGAAGAGCACCAACCCAAGACCACCGAAGAGACAGACCAGGCTCAAGGCGCTCCACAAATAGGTGGATGCGGTCGGGGTGTTTCCGGCCAGAGGCTCGAAGGGCCAATTGTTGGTGTAGGAGTCCTGCGTGCCAGGACGCGGCGCAAGCGTGGCCCAGGTCGCCCATGCGAAGTAGGCATTGAGGTGCAGTAGCTCGTCGTCCTCTCGGATGAAATTGAGCGGAAGGCCTGGCGCCGACTTCTGGCCGGAGAAGTAGTCCCGCCATTCGCGCTGCTGGATGAGAAGCGATGCCTGTTCCCCGGGGGTGAAGAGCAAGGTTCGCGTTCCCGCGTCATACCGGTTCTGTTTCAAGGAACGCTTGACCGCTTCGCTGGCGGAATGGGCTTGTTCCTGCGTGAGCTCGGCGAAGGGCTTGCCGTAGCGAGCCCTTGCCTCCGTGTCACGAGCGATTTCCGTCAGGCGGTGCAGGTACTCGGCGGTGTAGTCCGGCCCAAGATAGGCGCCATGCCCCCACAGCGTGCCGTGTTCCATGAGGCCGTACTTGAAGAAGACCTCCTGTCCCTTGTTCACGTCATCCGCGGTGAACAGAACCTGGCCCGAGGGATTGACCACCCGCGCTGGGATGGGCGGAGCCCCCTGGTAGGTCTTCACGGTAACGACGGTGAGCAAGGTGAAGCCAAAAGCCATGACCAAGATCACGGCTTG
>JADGRD010000282.1 GCA_017881285.1 Pseudomonadota bacterium
TCGAAGACCGGCATGCCGATGACGTTCATGATCGCTTTGTCGTCCTGGCCGCAGCAATGAGACGGTCCTAGGAAACGGAAGTAGTCGTTCACGCCCGTGGCGATGAATTTGACGTTCAATCCTTGCAGGAGCACGTCGTTGCGAATCTGCTCGACGGCGCGAAAGGCGAGGAAGTTGACGATGGAGTACACCACGGGCAGCATTCCGGCGAGCGAAAGGCCCGCGGCGATGCCGACTGTCCCCTGCTCCATGATGCCGGCGTTGTACACACGTCCCGGAAATTCAGCCCGGAACTTGTCGATGACACCAAAGCCCATGTCGCAAACAAGCAGAACCAGCCGCGGATCCTGGCGCGCATAGGGCATAAGGTCCGTCACGATGGCACTCCGGAACACGCCCGCCGGCGGCTTGGTTCCGTCACTCATAGCGAGTTCCTCGCGCCATCTCCTCCGTGGTGGGCAGGCGAAAATGGAACCTGGGGATATTCTCCATGCAGCGAATCCCGTAGCCCTTGATGGTCTCGGCGACCAGGACATGGGGTTTGTCGTCATTCAGCTGGTTCAGGCGTTCGAGCTCGGCGGCGAGCAGTTCGGCGTCGTGGCCAGGGACCTGGACGGCGTGTGCGCCAAAGGCTTCGCACTTGATTCTGAGGTCCTGGGGCCGGTCGGGCAAGGTCAGCACGTTCCGGCAGAAGTCCATGGCCTGAAGGTTGTTGCGGTCGATAATCAGCGTCAGGTTGGAAAGCCTGTGCCAGACCGCGAACTGAAGCGCCTCCCACATGGCGCCCTCTTGCATCTCGCCGTCGCCCGCCACGCAGTAGACGCGCCAGCCCAGGCCCTGCAACCTGGCGCCGAAGGCCAACCCGGTGGCCATGGGCAGGCCATGTCCCAGAGAGCCGCAGCCAGCCTCGATGCCGCGCTCGGCGCTCCGTTCCGGGCAGCCCGTGAGCGGGCCGCCCCGGTAGAAGCTCTCCCAGTCAGCGCGGGCAATCCAGCCAATGTCGGCAAGGATGGCGTAGAGGCCGTAGCAACCGTGCCCCTTGGAGAAGAGCAGCCGGTCACGCTCCGGGTTGCGAGGATCGCTGTTCCGGCGCAGAACCCGGTAGTGGAGAGCGGTCAGGATATCGACGCTGGAGAGCGACGGGGCGATGTGCCCAGCGCCGTTGGCCACGGCCACGCGGACCAGCTCCTTGCGAATTTCGTCGGCTTTCTTTCGCAGGTCCATCGGCTATGTCGCCTCACGAGCCGCCGGGCCACGTGCCACGTGGTCGTGGTCGCAACCGCGTGACGGACGCCCGGCGGGGCCCGCTGGTCGTCGCGCCGATGCTGTGAGCTCCGGTCGCATGGATCAAGCGTAGTACCTGGAGCGCGAGACGTCCAGAACACGGAACCAGGCCAGGACCCGCGCGCCGGGCGTCATCCCCGCAGGGAGAGAACCCCTTCGCGCAGCCGGCGTCACGGCGGGGCGCATACGACGCGCCTCAACCGTGGGGTCGATCGAACCCGAGCAGGCGTCGCCAGCCGGCCACCATCCGGGCCGCGAGCAGCAGCAGCCGGCTGCGCACCAGATAGCGACCGCTCTGCTCGGTCAACTGCGAGCTCTCCAGCAGCCGTTCGATCCGCCGTGACATGATCTCCTCGCCCCGATACAGCGAAAGCAACTGCTCGCTGCCCAGCGGCCCCTGGCGCAGGAGATCACGCAGCAGGCGAATCCGTCGCGCGGTCTCGCTCATGTTGAACAGGTGGAAGTACGAATAGGCGATGCTGACATAGGTGAGCCCGCAGTACGTGGCGGCCCACGCCCGATCGGCGCCGGAGGCAGGGCCGCCGAGCCACAGCGCCGCGAACCCGACGGGCAGCAGGGCCAGCGCCGCCGCGCGCACACAGGTCCGCTGCGGACTTGCACCCCGGGAGAGGCGACACAAGACCGCGTGCACGCCGAAGATGGCCACGGGACTTCCGAGCAGAAGCGCAACCATGGCCCAACTGCGCACGTGCTTATCCCCCCGTACGGTACAGGCCGAGCGCACGCCGATAGCCAGCGAAGAAGCGCGCCAGCCCGCGCCCGACCCAAGTGAGCGCGAAGCGGTCGCCCTGCCTCTCGATGAGGGCGTTGGCTTCCAGGTCCTCGATGCGGGTCTGCACCAGGACCCCGCTGTCCCCGCGAGCCAGAATGTCCTCCCGAGACAGCCCGTCCGGTGCCGATCCCAGCGCCAGCATCAGAGCCAGCGAAGGTGACATGGCCTGCGCCGCCGGGTAGCTCTGGATGTAGGCGCAAGACAGCGCGACGTCCAGCAACCCGGCGGCGACGGCGCCGCCGCCATCGAGGCCGACCGGCAGAGCAACCCCGGCCAGCGCCAGCGCCGCTGCCAGCGGGACCAGGAGTACCGGTGGCGCAAGGAACAGCGTGATGACGACGGCGATGTCGTGGCGTGGCCGGCGCACGCGCCACCACGCGATGTGTGCCACCAGGCACGTGGTGAACGCGAGAAGAGCCGTGAGAAATATGCTGGCCCACATGCCGACACGCGATCCGCTAGCACGGACACGCTAGCAATCCGTTTGCCGCTTGACAAGGAGGGCCGGGCGCGCCGGAAAAGCCATTGGCGCCGGCGCGATCGCAGCCGGCCGCACGCGAATCGCCGACGGCTCAAGCTTGGGCCCAGACTCGTCGACTCGCAAGACACCAGCAGCGTCGTGATATACTGAAACCCGTTGCGGGGCACTCGAGGCCGCGCCGCCACCGAAATGGTGTCAGACCACTGGAAACCCTACGTTTCTCGCCTGTACGCGCTGCTTGCCGCGACGTCGTGCCGTGCGAAGGGACGTGAGATTCCCCTCGACCGGGGCTTCGCACGCTGGCAGGCCCTGACGGTTTCGCTGCGCCAGCGGCGCGGCACTGTCTATCTGGTCGGCAACGGAGCTAGCGCCTCGATGGCCAGTCACACGGCGGCTGACCTGGCCAAGAACGGGGCTCTGCACACCGAGGTCTTCTCCGATCTGGCGCTCATCACCGCGGTCTCGAACGACCTGGGCTACGACCAGGTCTTCTCTCATCCGCTCTCGGTTCGGGCGCGGGCCGGCGACATGCTGGTCGCGATCAGCAGTTCCGGGCGCTCGTCCAACGTCCTGCGGGCGGTGCGGGTGGCGCGGCGGCGGCGGCTGGCCATCGTCACGCTGTCGGCGATGTCCCCAGACAACCCCTTGCGCCGGCTGGGGGCGTTCAATTTCTTCGTGGAGGCCGCGCGCTACGGAGTGGCCGAGACCTGCCACGCCGCCCTCCTCCACCACTGGATGGATCTGGTGGAGATGCCATCCCCACGCCGTTCCATCGCCCGCCCGGCGGGTCGCAGCCGCTAGTGGGAACGCCAGCGCCGCCCGAACGCTCACCCGCACCCGAATCCATAACCTCGGTGACAGACGATGACCCCAGCAAAGAATGACCGGACCGCACGCGACCCAGGGAAGATCATGCCGGTGCAAGAGCTCGCCCGGCGCGTGGCTGCGCTGCGGACCGGCGGCAAACGGGTGGTGCACTGCCATGGCGTCTTCGACCTTCTGCACGTGGGTCACATCAAGCACCTGCAGGCCGCGGCGGACATGGGCGATGCCCTGGTCGTGACCCTCACGCCCGACCGTTTCGTCAACAAGGGGCCCCATCGTCCCGCGTTCCCGGAGTACCTGCGTGCCGAGGCCCTGGCCGCCTTGCACTGCGTGGACCACGTCGCCATCAACGACTGGCCGACGGCGGTCGAAACCATCCGGCTGCTCAAACCCGACCTCTACGTCAAAGGCGTGACCCAGCAGAAGGGCCAGCGAGACCACAGCGATGCGATTCGCCGCGAGGAGCGGGCGATCCGCGCCGTGGGTGGCCGCCTGCTGCTGACCGAGGAGCCGACCTTCAGTGCGTCCGCCCTCATCAATCGCTACCTCGACGTCTTCACGCCGGATGCCCGCGCCTTCCTCGACCGGTTTCGCACCCACTACGCCGATGCAGACGTGGTCGATGTGTTCCGTCGCATCCGGCCGCTCCGCGTGCTGGTGCTGGGTGAGACCATTATCGACGAGTATCAGTTCTGTGAGGTAATGGGCAAGACAAGCAAGGAACCCGTGCTGGCGGCCCGACACAAGCGCACCGAGCAATACGCGGGCGGTATCCTCGCCATCGCCAACCACGTGGCCGGATTCTGCGACCACGTGAGCGTACTCAGCGTGCTCGGCAGCAACGATCCCTACGAGGGCTTCGTCCGCAAGGGTCTGCGCGAGAACGTCACGGCCCACTTTGCCGTCAATCCCGACGCGGGCAGCATCGTGAAACGGCGGTTTCTGGAAGACCACCTGGCGGCGAAGCTCTTCGAGATTTACGAGATGCAGCCGGGAAATCTGCCCCCTAAGGTCGAGGCGGCGGTGTGCGCGAAGTTGCGCGTGCTGTTGCCCAAGAGCGACGTCGTCATCGTGGCGGACTACGGCCACGGCCTGATGACACCCAAGGTGATCGACCTGGTCTGCCGCCAGGCCCGCTTCCTGGCGCTCAACACGCAGACCAACGCCGGGAATCGCGGCTTCAATCCGCTGTCTCGCTACCGTCGGGCCGACTACGTCGCGATTGGCGAGCCGGAGGTGCGGCTCGAGTGTCGCAACCTGCACGGCGATCTCGACACCATCACCAAGCAGGTGGCTCGCGCCATGCGCACACGCCAGTTCCTGGTCACCACGGGAGCCGCTGGCTGTCGCTGCTTCGACCACAAGCTCGGCATGATCAAGACCCCGGCGTTCGCCGTGCGCGTGGTGGACCGGGTGGGGGCGGGAGATGCCGTCCTGGCCCTCACCTCACCCTGCGTCGCCATGGGCGTTCCGCCCGGGCTGATCGGTTTCATCGCCAACGTGGTGGGAGCCGAGGCGTGCTCGATCATGGGCAACAAGTCGTCGGTCGAGCCGGTGAACCTGTTCCGCCACATCAGCTCGCTGCTGAAATGATCAAGCCGGCGCGCGATCTGTTCGACCGGCGGCAACTGCGCCTTCTGTCGCTGCAGCAGCGCCGGCACGGCCTGGGCATCGATGCGGTAGTCCCCTTGCGTCCGGTGCCATGCCGGCGGCGCGACCTGCGAGACGTCGCGCGCCGGATCGCGGCGGCGCGGGAGCGCGGGGCGACCACGGTACTGATGATGGGCGCTCACGTGCTGCGCTCGGGGCTGCAGCGCTACCTGATCGACCTGATGGAGAAGGGCTACCTTTCGTGCATCGCCATGAACGGGGCGGGCATGATCCACGATTTCGAACTGGCGCTGGTCGGAGGCACCACCGAGAGCGTGGCGCGCTACATCTCCGACGGGCAGTTCGGGTTGTGGAAGGAAACGGGCCGCCTGAACGACATCGCCAGCGCGGCCAAGCGTCGGGGCCTGGGACTGGGCGAGGCGGTGGGACGCGAGATCGCGCGCGGCCGGTATCCTCACCGCGATGTCAGCGTGCTGGCCGCCGGCGCGCGACTCGGCGTTCCCATCACCGTGCACGTGGGCATCGGCTACGATATCGT
>JADGRD010000011.1 GCA_017881285.1 Pseudomonadota bacterium
GCCGCCACCCGCTCCGCCCGATCCATGGCCGCTGCCCGAGGTGGTACATGCAGAGCCCAGTATGCAAAGTGCGGTGATCACGGTGCGTAGCGAGGTACGGTCCGTCATGAGTTCTCCTCAGCGTGCGCCCGATGTGCGCGAGGCGCGAATGTGCAAAAGTTGCTCTCTCTAAGCAGAATTGTCGCGGGACGGCGAGAATTGTCACGGAAATGCGCCGCTGCACTGTCCTTATTTCCAGATGGCGACCTTGCCCGGAGCAGACGCGCGCGCTCGCAAAGCGGGGCCATGCCGCATCGGGCCTGCGCGGTCGCCGGCGCGTTCCCCTTCTCCGCGCCGCGGTGTGGGCGCGTCGATGCTCGCGGGGTCCCAAAGCGAAGTCCTATGTGAGCTCTCATGGAGATTCGTTTGTGCGATGCAGACCTGTTCTCCAAGGAATGTTAGGGCGCATGGCTCCTGCTCAACGATGGATTCTTCACGGGAATCCATCCATGAAGAATGGGGGCAGGAGAGAACCGATCGGGTCTATCGATCTTCCTTCGCGCTTCACGCGAGGAACAGATTTGCATAGTCGTTCTTCCGCCCAGACGCATGGCTCCGCCAATCCTCCAGTGTCCTGCCGGACTTGCGACCAGCGGTCCCGGAGATGCGAAGCGGGGGCGGCGAAACTCTGGAATGTTCGGTTTTTGCGGCTGGGCTATTCGTAGTGGGTCCAGAGTCGCAGAACTTTTACGACGCGTTCGCGCTTGAGCAGCTGGTACACAAGACGGTGCTGAATGTTGATACGCCGAGAATAGGCACCATCCAGATCGCCGATGAGCTTCTCGTAGGGCGGGGGAGTTCGGAGAGGATCCTCCGCGAGCAGGGCCAGCAGAGCCTCGGCCTTCGGCCGCAAACCGGCGGCGGCCAGTTTCTTCGCGTCCTTCTGGGCCTGTGTGCGCGGACAAGATGATCGGTCGTGGAGCTCGCAGGCACTTTCGATCGCCACTTTGCAGGGGCGTTGTGGCGAGGTCGCGTTTGTTCGTCTACGTAGCGTTGGCCGTGTTACGGTTCTTGTAACGATCTGCCGAACCTCTCTCTGAAATGGAGTTCGCTGCATGCCAAGAACAAGCTTCGCTCTCTACGCGTCTGTTGTTGTTTTCATGGCGTCCTGCGGCGGGGGGGGCGGGAGCTCTCCCCAAGGCGGCGTGGTCGGGTTCGTTACCGGAACTGAGACGGCTGGCCCCGTACCGTCGGATAGCACGAGCTCGGATGGTTCCAGCCTGGCGGCTGCGCCCAAGATCTCGAGCCTCACGGCGGCGAGCACGACCATCGGAAGCGGCGAGCCGTTGCAGGTGACCGTCACGTACACGGACGCGCAGGGTGATGTGTCCAGCGTGAATTTCGGCATCGTAGGCGAGCCCAATCACGCGACGTTGAGCCTCGCCGGTATCACCAATGGCGCCACGTCAGGCTCCGTGAGCCTGGCCCTCTTCCCCCGAAACTATGTGCCAGGCACGCACGTCCTCGCTGTCTCCTTGACCGACCTGGGCGGGAGCACGAGCGCTGTGGCGACTCTGGGTTTCACGATCGCAGGACCCGACGGCGGCTCGTCCATTGGGGTGGATGGTGGAGTGGCGATCGACGGTGCACGGGACGCGGCGCTGGCCCGCGACGTTTTCACACCTGATGCGGGGGACACTGGTCTCGCCGTCGATGGCAGCACGACGCTGCCGGGTAGCGCCAGTTTCATCATGGGCTCGTACGGCGACTCGACCAAGAACGAGGTTGCGGGCCTGATCAAGGTTACCTTGAGCGGTGGTCAGGCCGTGGTCCAACCTCTCATCGAGCTGGTACCAGACGGCTACGGTGCCAATCGCATCGACTACCGGAAGGGCCGCGTGGCGATGATTGTGTCGCTCTCCGCGATTCCCGCCACCGCGACGGGCCGAGGCAACATCGTCGCCTTCGATGTGGCGAATCCGGCAACCCGCTGGTTCGTGCCCATTCCCAAGTCCCCCACCACCGGCTACCACTACACCATCGACGCCACGCGAGCCCAGGTCCTGGATGACGGCCGCATCGTCGTCACGGTGATGTACCAAAGCGACGATATTTACGAGGACTACAAGCCCCGTCAGCTGGCCATCTGGGATCCAGTGAAGGACACGATTGAAGTGCAGGGCGCGCTCGACACCTTCGTGCTCGGCCAACCAGAAATCGTGTCTTGCGCCTGTGATGCCGAGTTTGGCACGCTGGCCACCTCGGTCTTCACGGTCTCCCGCGACGGGAAATACGCCTACTTCGCACCCATGTCGGCGGGAACCTCTGGCTCGGTCCACGGCGGCCCCGTGTTCCTGGCTCGCTGGGATCTGGTGACACGTACGACGGAACGGCTGTTCTACGCCAACACGGGCGCCACGCCTTGGGCAGTCTCCGAGGATGGCACGCGGGTCATCGTCGAACACGACAGCAAGATGCAGGCGCTGGATCCAACGACCAAGACCCTCGTGGATATCGAGCCGTACACTGGGGCCATCAACGTCGGGCAAGTCCGGGGCAGCCGCTACCTACGAAGCTGGCGTGGCTGCGACGCTGGCGCCTACGGCGGTGTTTCGGTCATGGACAGCAAAGGGGCGGCTGCCTTCCGGGTGCTCGACGCGGAGAAGCTGCCTTCGCCATTCCGCGGCGTCGACGTGATGTCGCAGTTCTCAGCCGACGGTGGCTCCATCTACCTGATGCTATCGACCGATGCTTGCACCAACAACAACACGAAGGTTGCGATCCTGCAGGTGCCCGTCGCCTCGGAGAACACGGCCAATGCGGTGAAGCTGGCCGAGCTGGATCCCAAGTACCAGACAGCCGTCTTCATCCTGCTCGATCGCTAGTGTGCACAGCTAGCAGCCCGGGGTGAAAGTCGGACCGAGCCGTTCGGAGCGGATTCGGGCCGGATGCTTTCAAACGTACTTCAGGCCGTCGACCACTTGTTGTCGCGAGGCGCGCCACGCCGGATAGAGCGTGGCCCAAAGACTGATGACTTGGGTGGCCACGGCCACCAGAAGGATCTCGAGACCGGACACCTCGACCGGCAAGCGAGCAATGAGATACACCTTCGGGTCGAGGGGATAGCCGTAGAGCACGGCCAGCCCGCACAGGGCGAGGCCGTAGAGGATGCCCAGGCCCGTGCCCACGAAGCCCACGATGCTGCCCGAGACGAGGAACACGCCCAGAAGCGAGCCGCGGCGGGAGCCCATGGCCGCGAGGATGGCGACCTCGCGCACCTTGGACAGCACCACCAGCATGAGCGACGCGAGGATGTTGAACGCGGCCACCACGATGATGAGCACGAGCAGAAGCGAGATAATGATCTTCTGCATGGCGAGCGCGGTGAAGAGGTTCTTGTTCAGGGTCTTCCAGTTGATGATGCGCCGGTCGGGCCCCAGGCGATTCTCGACCTCTTCCTCCATGCGCAGGGCGAGCATGGGATCCGAGAAGCGCAGCTCGAGGCCAAAAATCGATTGCCGCGCGTTGCCCAGGCGTCTGGCGTCCTCGAGGGGAATGAAGCCCAGGCGCGCGTCGTACTCCTGAAACCCGAACGCGGCCAGGCCGACGACGCGGAAGACGTACGCGCTGGGCGTGGACTCGATGCCACCCGAGAACGGCACCAGAACTTGGATGCAATCGCCGACCGAGGTATGCACCTTGCGGGCGAGGTCCGCGCCCAGAATGAGACGGCCGACCGGTTCGCCGGGTGCGGCCGTGCCCGCGCAGGTGGCGGGCTTGCCGAGATCGTCGACCGAACCCGCGGAGAGCGCGCGCCTCAGCTCTGGCAGGCCGTCGGCCAGGTCCACCCCCTTGAGGTTCGCGCCGATCTTCCCAATCATCACCTCGCCGGCCGTGAAACTGAAGCGCGTGGTGCGCACCAGGCCGGGGAAGCCCACGAGCTCGGCCCGCACCTTACGGGCTTCCCGTTCGGCCTCGTCCACGTCGCGTTCGAGCCCGTACGAGGTCACCAGCAGATGCGCGTTCACCGACTGGACCTTCTCCTCGAAGACACGCTGGAAGCCGCTGGTCACGGAGAGCACGACGATGAGCGAGGCCACGCCGAGCATCACACCCACGGTGGAGACCGTGGTGAAGACGGAGAGGAAACGGAGGAGAACGAGAAGAATCGTGGCGAGCAGGGCGCCGAGCACGATGACCACGGCGACGGTCTCGAGGGTGCGGCTGTGGCCGCGCGCGGCCAGCATGACGAGGACGTCGGCCAGGGAGACGCCCGCGGCGACGAGCGAAGCGATGCGCACGGCCCGCGAACACGTTTCCCGGCGCAGGTAGCGCGAACCCACGAAACGTTCGAAGCGAAATCCGACGAGCAGCACCAAGCTGGCGATGAGCAGCACCAGGCTCCCCAGGCAGACCACGAGGGCGAGGAGCCCGACGATGATCCCGACGATGATCGCGATGATGAGCCAGACTCCGTGAGTTCCTGCAAAGAAGGCTGCCATGCACAGCGCAAGCTACGGGAGCCGGGACCGTCGGTCAAACCAGAGACGCGTGGGAGCGCGGCTTTTTGCCCGCGCCAGCCCGTCAAGCCGGGCGCGTCATGGGGCCTACCCAGGCTCCAGGCCACGGCGTCCGGGCCGGGCGAAGTCGCTCCCCCTCCGCGTTCCTTGACAGGCCTTGCCGCCGCCACATACCGTTCTAGTCCTATGAGCCCGCATCGAGCCTTCCGCCAGGTCGCGTTCGGGATTGCCCTGCTTTCGGCCGCGCTTGCCCGCGATGCCTTCGCCGGTCGCAACGACCTCAAGCTCGTCAATCTTTGCCCGCAAGCCGCCTCGCCGACGCTCGGGGTGCAAGAGTGCAGTTGGGTGCAGCGAGATGCGAGCGGTCAGGTGACGGGCGTGAACATCGACACCGAGGGAAGAAGCAACTTCCGCAGCCTGATGTCGGAGCTGGGCGTGGTCATGGCACCGCGCATACCGATGCCCGCGGGCACCCTCGGGTTCGCCGGGTTCCAGGTCAGCGGAGAGCTCGGCGTCACCGAGATCAGCAACAACATGAGCTTCTGGAACGGGGTCAACGCGGTCTCGCCCCAGAACCCAGGCTCCGCGCGGCCCAGTTCTACGCTGACGACCATGGGCGTGTTCCTGCGCAAGGGCATCTGGCTTCCCGCCCCCTCGCTCGAACTGGGCGGCGGCGTGGTCAACCTGCTCGATTCGCAGCTCCTGTCCTGGCAGGCCTACGCCAAGCTCGCGCTGCACGAAGGCTTCCACGACCTGCCGATTCCGTCCCTGTCGGTACGCGGTGCCTTCGCCTACCTGACAGGCACCGACCAGGCCAGCCTGCGAACCACGTCCATCGACGTGCTCGTCTCCAAGGGATTCGGTGTGCTCAAGACCGCGCGCCTCGAGCCCTTCGGTGGCTGGAGCCTGATCATGATCAAGGCGGCCGGCAAGCCCATCGATTTCACCCCGCTGTGCGATGGCCGCGAGGTGGCGCTCGCGACGCCCGGCCAATCGGTCAGCGACCAGTGCGCGGTTTCGCAGAGCGGCACGACCAACGATCTCAAGGCGAACGCTGCCTTCCCGAGCCAGGACGTCATCACCCGCTACCGCGTCTTCGGTGGCGCCAAGTTGAAGTTCGGCCTCCTCGACATCATCGCCCAGTACGAGCTCTACCTGGCGGGGAGCAGCCGCGACGACAGCGTCGTCCCAGCAGTCGATCACAGTGGCCAGCAGAGCGCCTTCTCGCTCAGCCTCGGCCTGGAATTCTAATGCGCTGGTAGGCCGCTGCGGATGATGCGGCGGAGTCCCTCGACGGGCAGCCGCGGTCCGCGCTTTTCTTCCTCGAAGATGATCTGGGCCATGGTGGCGGCGGTCAGATCCTGCTGCGTGTTCTTGTCGATGACCTTGATCTCGTCGCCGTTGCGAATCAGTCCGGCGATCTGTTGCAGGGTCACGTAGTGCGAATCCTGGGTGTCGTAGAGCTTGCGGTTCGAGTAGCGCTTGATCGTGCGTGTCGTCATGCGCGTATCATGCAATGCCATCCAACCGCGTCAAGGGCGATCATGTACTGGCGCACAATCAAAGCCGTTTTTCACGGGCAGGCGGCGAAAGCCGAGTGCATTCCTCCGGTATTCCGCGGCCTGCGCCTGGCTAGCTCGCCTTGTCGCCCGGCTTGGCCGACTCCGGCTTTTCCGCCGGCGCGTTGCCGTCGATCTCGGGCTTCTTGGGCGCGACCTCGATTTCGTTCGCGCTCGTCACGGCGCGCTTGAAGTTCTTGATGGCCCGGCCGAGTCCGTCGCCCAACTGGGGCAGCTTGCTGGCGCCGAACACCACCATGACCACGAGGAAAATGAGGATGATTTCGCCAGTGCCGAGTCCCATGAGCTAGCTCCGCAGGTGTCTATACCACCCGCGGCGAGCCCGGGCAAACCCTACTCCGACGCGGTTTCTTGGTGGCCCGAGCCACTTCCGCTACGATCCGGTTTCATGCGGTCCGTGCTTTCCGTTGCGCTCGCCCTCCTCCTGGCCGCCGGCCTCGCCGGGCCGGCCGCGGCGAACGACTCCCCCAACGCCAGGACGGGGGTGCGTACCTCGCTCTCGGCCAGCACCACCCGCGAGAATTTCGCCGAACGCAAGGCCGTGCGCGGCGTCGCCCTCGACGGCGCCGAGACCTCCGAGAGCCCGGAACTGCGGGCCATGCGCCGCTTCGAGGAGCAGGCGTTTCCACGGCCAGGCGCTGCCCTACCCGGCCCCGAACCCGACGACGTTCCCCAGGCCCTGCCCCCCGGGCTCGAGGGGCGCTGGGGCGGAACCGGCGACATCCCGCGCACGTTGCGCAGCCCCGAGCGCGGCGCCGCCCCGCCCGCCGCCAAACCCGGCAAGGAATGGCTGAAGCAGCTCAACCTGCCCGACCTGCCGGTGCGCTGGGAGCCGCAGGTCGTCCGCTACCTGGAGTTCTTCAAGGACGATGCCAAGGGCCGCGGCATCATGACGTCCTGGTTGCGCAAGATGGGCCGCTACCGGGCCATCATCGAGCAAAGGCTCGACGAGCAGGGGTTGCCGCGGGATCTCATCTACCTCGCCATGGTCGAAAGCGGCTTCGACCCGGGCGCGACCTCGCAGAAAAGCGCGGGTGGGGTGTGGCAGTTCATTCCCGGCGCCGCGCGCGCCTACGGGCTCGAGGTCAGCCACTGGGTCGATACCCGCCGCGATCCCGAGCGCGCGGCCGAGGCCGCCGCCCACCTGCTCAAGGATCTCTACGTCCGCTTCGGTTCCTGGCCCCTCGCGTTCGCCGCCTACAACGCCGGCTACGGCGCCATCCTGCGCTCCATCGCCCGCTTCAACAGCAACGACTTCTGGGAGCTGGCCCGCCACGAGGCCGGTCTGCCCTGGGAAACCACGCTCTACGTGCCCAAGATCCTCGCGGCCGCCATCGTCGGCCATAATCTCAAGGCCTTCGGTTTCGCCGAGCTCGCTGCGGATGCGCCCTGGCAATTCGATCGCGTCGAGGTTTCCTCCGGGCTCTCGTTCGCATCGCTGGCGCGCGCCGTGGGCGCCCGGCCCGACGTCATCGAGGATCTGAACCCGGAGTACATCCGTGGCCGCGTGCCGCCCGATCGTCCGTCGGTGGCGCTGCGGGTTCCCTTGGGCTCGGCCGCCACCTTCGGCAAGGCGCTGGCGGAAGCGCGCGCGACCGAGCGCGTGCAGACCGTGGTCTTGCGTTTCGGCGAGACTCTCGACGACGTGGCCAAGGCGCGCGGAAGTTCCGTGCGGGAGCTCAAGCGCCTCAATGCGGTCAGCGACTCCGCGGAGCTGCGCGGAGGCATGACCATCCTGGTCCCCGCGCGCGGCACGCCCGCCGCGCCGCCGGCCGCCACAGCGGACGACGACGACACCATCCTGGTCGCGGTTCCCGATCGCGCCTTCGCCTACCCCGGCCGCGAGCGCGTTTTCTACCGCACGCGCGACGGCGACACCCTGGCCGACATCGCCGCCGTTTTCGACGTCACGCCCGACAACATCATCGAGTGGAACAACATCGATCCCGAGGCCAAGTTGCAGCCCAAGCTCATCCTCCAGCTCTTCGTGGCCGAGGGCTTCGACCGGGCGACCGTCGTGCTGCTCGACCCCGACAAGGTCCGCGTGGTGACCCTGGGCTCGGAGGAGTTCCTCGAGCTCGAGGCCGCGCGGCGGGGGAAGACGCGCCTCTTCTACTCGGCCCGCGCGGGCGACACGCTGGGCAAGATCGCCAAGCGCTACGGGCTTGCCCCCGGCGACCTCGCGCGCGTCAACCGCCTGTCGGCGACCAGCGAGCTCACCGAGGGCCAGCGCATCGTCGTCTACTCGCCCACGCCGGAGCTGCCCAAGGAGATCACCGCCAAGGTCACCGGCGCGCCCAAGAAACCGGCCCTGGCGATGAAAGAGGCCGCGTCCAAGGGTGGCAAGGCCGCGCCGGGAAAGCCCGACAAGTCAGGCCACGGCAGCACCGCGAGCAAGGCTTCGCCGAGCAAGGGCGTCGCGAATTCCGCGCCGGCGCCCAAGAGCAACGGCAAGGGCGGCAACAAGGCACAGAACGGCAGCGGCACGAAGCCGACCAACGGCAAGCACTAGTGTCATGGGCACCACGCGGGAGGAGGGGGCGGCGGCAGACGCGCTGGTCGTGGGGGCGAGCGAGGCCGGCTACCGGCTCGACGCCTTCCTGGCTCGCCGCCAGCTCGTGGCCAGCACGTCGGCAGCCCGCCGGGCCGTGGCCGCAGGCGTGGTCCGGGTCAACGGCCGCCTGGCAAGGAAAGGTGTTCATCTCCAGCCGGGCGACACGGTCGACCTGGGGGGTGGACCGTCGGTCGGCCAGGTGCTGGTGCCAACCCCCGAGCTCGACCTCGCCGTGCTCTACCAGGACGACGACATCGTTGCCGTCGACAAGCCGGCGGGCGTGCCCGCGCACCCGCTGCGGCCGGGGGACGCGACCACGGTCGCCTCCGCGCTCATCGCGCGCTTCCCGGAATGCGCCACCGCCTCGCCCGATGCGCGCGAGGGGGGCCTCGGCCACCGCCTCGACGTAGCCACCTCGGGGGTGCTCCTGGCCGCGCGCCGCCGCGAGGCCTGGCACCGCCTGCGCGAGGCCCTCGCCGCCCCGCTCTGCGAGAAGATCTACCTCGCCGAGATCCGCGGCGGCTTCCCCGCCACCGACGCCAACCTGGGCGAATTCGTCGTTCCCGGCCCGCGGCCGGCGAGCTTCGTGGTCACCGCACCCATCGGCCGCCGGGGCCGCCGCGGCGGCCGGGTCAAGCTTGCGTCGGGACGGCAACCACTGCCCGCGCGCACCGAGGTCACGCTGCTCGAGGCGCGCGAGATCTTCGCGCTGGTCGAGGCCCGCTTGTCGCGCGGCCGGGCGCACCAGGTGCGCGCGCATCTCGCCCACCTGGGCATTCCGGTGCGCGGCGATCCCATCTACGGCGAGGCCGAGGCGGACGTCGGGCTGCGCCTGCACGCCTGGGCGGTCTGCTTGCTGCATCCCCGCACCGCCCGACCCCTGCGCATCGAGGCGCCCCCGCCTGCGTGGGCGCGACGGCGAACCTGAGTGCTATGGTCGCTCCAGCATGAATTCGGGCCATCAAAAGGTCGTGCTCGCCGCGATGAGCGGCAATGCCGTCATCACCGCCGCAAAGACCGTGGCTGCGCTGGTAAGCGGGAGCGCCGCCATGCTCGCGGAGTCGGTGCACTCCCTGGCCGACACCGCGAACCAGGCCCTTCTCCTCCTCGGCGCCCACCTCGGGAAGCAGAGCGATCCCGTGCGCTATCCGCTGGGCCGCGCCACCGAGGTGTACTTCTGGGCCTTCGTGGTCGCCATGATGCTCTTCCTTCTGGGCGGCGTCTTCGCGGTGTACGAAGGCGTGCACAAGCTGCTCGTGCCGCCGGAGAAGCCGGCCACCGTGCTGCTCCCCCTCATCGTCCTCGGCATTTCCGTCGTCTGCGAAAGCGCCAGTTTCGCCGTCGCGTTTCGCGAGTTCAGAAAACAGCGGAGCGACCGGCCCTTCCGCGAGGCCCTCTTCGCGGGCAAGGATCCCACCGTTCCCATCGTTCTCCTAGAGGACAGCGGCGCCCTGCTGGGCCTGGCCCTGGCGCTAGCCGCCGTCGTGACCACCTGGCTCACCGGTAGCCACCTGCCGGACGCGCTCGGGTCCATCGCCATCGGCGTGCTGCTTTGTACCATCGGGTTTTTGCTCGCGCGCGACACCAAGAGCCTGCTCATCGGCGAGGGCGCGACCGCCGAGGACCGCCAGCAAGCCCTCGCGGCCATCCAAGGGTCGAGCGGCGTCGAGGCCGTGACCCAGATGCTGACCTATCACTTGGGCCCCGACACCGTCCTCTTGGCGCTCAAGGTTCGCTTTGCCCCCGATCTGTCGGTGGCCGAGGTGGAGCAGGCGGTGGACGATCTGGAGGCCCGCGTGCGCGCTCGCGTTCCCATCATGAAGCGCATCTTCGTCGAACCCGACGGCGATTTCGTCGAGGGCGCGAAATCCTGAGGCCGGCGGCGAACCGCTACTCGAACTGGGCCATGCTCGTCTCCACCAGGAGATAGAGCGTGCGGTAGAAGGTCAGCAGCTCGTCGGGGGAACTGAAGCGTTCCGCCCATTCGCGCAGGGTGTTGTTTCCGTCGAGAAGGCCGAGCACGTCGCGGGGTGTGGGACCGAGCCGGAAGGCTTCGGGGTTGACCCGCGGGTTGGGCATGGCGCGGGGGCGGAAGTCCATCAGGGTTTCGAAATGCTCGACGAGATATTCGTAGCTGAGCGCGACCACGCCGGCGCCCAGGATCTCGAAGCTGGAGAGCCCGAGGGGGAAGGCCTCGACCGGGTTACGCAACCCCCGGTAGAAGTCGAAGCCGCCCTCGGTCCAGGTGAAGAGCTCCATCACGCGTTCGCGGACGTGCTGCGAGAGTAGCCGGAATACGTCGAGCGGCCGCATGAACCCCAGCCCCACCAGCGCCTCGCCGAACTTGCCACCATAGTGCGGCATCTCGTCGAGGGCGCGCTCCAGATCGGCGGAGCGGAGGAAACCGCGCGTGACCAGATACTCGCCGAAGCGGTCGCCGGGCATGTTCGAGTTGACCGACTCGGGCGCCCCACGCACCAGGTAGACGTCCTTGAACTGCCCGTACTTGCGAAAACGGACGAGCCCGGTGTCCACGGCCACGGCCAAGTCGGCGATGGCGCGCATGGGCGAGATGAGGGTCAAGTCCCCGCTGCTGTCGGGCGCGGTCCCTTCCGGAATCGCGGCAGCGGGCTCCTCGCCGCGGCCGGAAACCTCGGGTTCGGGTTCGGCCACGGCTGGATCGATCCCGTCCAGGCTGAGCAAGCTATTGGCCGAGCCATCGTCCGGGCCGGGGAAGGAGTGCATGCGGCGCCGCTCCGGCCCGGGAAAGCGGTCGGGCGGCGGGGTACCCAGCAAGAGGTCGCCCGAACCGCCCAAAGGTCCCGCCGGCCAGACCGGAGCGCCCTCGAGGTCCGGTTTCTCGTACTGATCCAGCCCGACCAGCGACATCGAGCCCCCCAGAGCGTCGTCGAGAGCGGCGCTGACCACCGTGCTTGCCGGGGTCAGACCCCCGCCCCGACTGGGTGGGCGCATGTCGTGCTCCGCCGAGGCGCCAAGCGACGGGCGCGGGACCGGCGGCGGCGTGGCCCCGGACGACGAACGGTGCTCCTTGATCTCCCATTTGCGCGCGCGTTCCTTCAAGCGCGCCAGCGCGTCCGGCTGGGAGTCGAAGAGATCGGCCACCAGTGCGCCGAGATCGGCCGGCCCGACGCGCATGCCGAACTGAAACTGGAGGTCGTCGAGGGCGTTGCGAAACTCGGCGGCGTTCTGGTAGCGCTCGTCCAGGTTCTTGGCCAGCGCCTTGCGCACGATGGCGTCGAGGCTGGCCGGGATGTCCTTGCAGTACTTGTCCCAACGCTCGAGTCGCCCGTCGCGCACCATGAGCAGCACGTCGAGATCGTTGGGCGCGGTGAAGAGTCGCTTGCCCATCAGCATCTCGGCGAGCACGATGCCCACCGCGAAGATGTCGCTGCGGCCGTCGAGGTCGCCGCCCGTGACCTGCTCGGGCGACATGTAGCCGTACTTGCCCTTGAGGGTGCCGGCCTGGGTCTTGGACTCACGCTCCTGCGCGTGCGCGATGCCGAAATCGCCCAGCTTCACATCCCCGCGCCGCGCGATGAAGACGTTAGACGGCGAGATATCGCGGTGAACGAGGTGCATGGGTTTGCCCTCGCTGTCCTTGGCGTTGTGCGCGTAGTCGAGGGCGTCGAGCACCTCCGCCGCGATGAACATGCAGATGGGGATGGGCAGGCGCACATGCTTCTGCGCCGCCGAACGCAGCAGGCCCAGGCCGTCGAAGCCGTCCACGAACTCGAGGGCGATGAAGTACTGGCCGTTCTCCTCGCCGAAGTCCGTGACCTGGACAATCTTGGGGTGGATGAGCTGGGCTGTCAGCTTCGCCTCGTCGATGAACATCGACACGAAGGTCTTGTCCGCGGCCAGGTTGGGCAGGATACGCTTGATGACGAGCAGCTTCTCGAAGCCGTGGGCCGAGAGGATCTTCGCCTTGAAGACCTCCGCCATCCCTCCCGTCGCCAGGCGCTCCACCAGAGTGTAGCGGCCAAACTGCGAGGGAAAACTAGCCTCCTTTCCCTCGACAGGCATCAGATCCTCGTTTTAACACGTTGAAGGCTCAAAAGTACCTCGTTCCCCTGTGCTGGGGCGGAGGTTTCGTAGTACCATGAAACGAAGCGCATGCGAATTCTGTCCTTTGGCAAGTCCGATGTCGGTCGCCGGCGGCCGCACAACGAAGACAGTATGCTCTTCGACGATGAGTTGGGCCTGTACATCGTTTGCGACGGAGTGGGCGGCAATGCCAAGGGTGAAGTGGCGAGCGCGGAATCAGTCGAGCTCGTGCACTCCTGGGTCAAGCGCTGGCGCAAGACCCTGAATGCCCACGTTGCGAATCCGACGCCCGAGAACGCTGGCCTGGTGCGCCGTCTGCTCGAAAACGCGGTGATGTCGGCGTGCTACATGGTCTTCGGCATGGGCCAGCTCGATCCCCGCCAAAAGGGCATGTCGACCACGCTGTCGTCGCTCCTCGTCAGTGCGAACACCGCGTTCATCGCCCAAGTCGGAGACAGCCGCGTCTACCTCTCGCGAGACGGCAAGACCGCGCAGCTCACCGAGGATCACACCCTGGTCAACTTCCGGCTGAAGCTGGGCCTCATCACCGCGGAGGAAGCCGCCAACTCGCCTGGCAAAAACGTCATCACCCGCGCGGTGGGGCACCAGGACTACGTCGAGGTCGATACCATCGACCTCGAGATCAAGCGCGGCGACAGGTTCATGCTCTGCACCGACGGGCTGCACGGCTACCTGATGGATGGGGAGATCGACGGCCTGCTCCACGGGGACCGCGACGCCGTGTCCAACCGGCTCATCGAGCTGGCCAACGAACGCGGCGGCCGCGACAACATTACGGTCGTGGTCTGCGACGTCGAAGGCTAGCGGCCGCCGAGTTCGATCGCGTTGGCGGAGCCGGGCTTTGCCCGGCGGAGCCATGGCGCGGGAGGGGATGGGAACCCTTCGAGGGTTCCCATGACAAATTGCCCGCGGTGGCCGCGACAACATTACGGTCGTCGTGTGCGACGTCGAAGGCTAGGTTCGGGGCATTCGTTCTTCGATTCACTTCCGGCCGGCGCGGCCGAGCACGCGGCGGAGGGTGCTGGGGTCGTAGAGCTCGCCCAAGAGCTCGATGGTCTTGAACACCGCCCGGCGGGCGCGCGCCTGGCTGTCCTCGGCCGTGGCAAGCAGAGTCAGCCGGTCCCTGCCCTCGTCGGCGCGGCGCTGCTCGTCCGGAATCATTCCGCTGCGCAAGAGCTCACTGGTTTCCGCGTCGCCCCGCTCGCCGCACACCACCAGCAGGGCGCCCAATCTGGCCACCGCGGCGCCACCCAGGGTGAGGAGGCCGGCGGCGACGCGCTCCTCGCTGGTTTGCAGCGATCGGAGAAAGGCGAAGAGCTTGGAGTAGCCGCCCTGGCGCGGGTCATAGGACCCTGGCGCCAGCCCGAGCACGGACAGCCGTTCCTGCAATCTCTGGCACTCGCGGGCGTGGGCGCCGCACTGGGCACCGAGGACGATCTTCATTTCCAGGGAGTCCGTGTCGGCGATCCAGATGGCCGCCGCCTCGATGGATTCGATGGCGAACTTGGCCTCCAAGCGCAGCATGTCCGCCACGCTGGCCGCGTCCCCGGCGAAGGCCGGCAGGTAGCCGGAAGCCACGAGTCCGCGAAAGGACTCCTGGTTCTTGAACTCGGTCTCGGCAACGAAGACGTCGGCGTTCACCATGGGCGAGGGAATCCTTGTCCCCAGGCGCGTTCCCGTCAAGCAAAGGTTGTTCCCGGGTTTGACAGGGAAGGCGGCTGTTCCTACGCTTGCACGAACGTGAACCTAGTGAATCGCCCGTCCCTGCCTTGGCTGCCAAGGCTCGCGCTCTTGCTTGCGTGGCCGGCAGCGGCCGCGGAAGGCCCTCCCGCGATCTTGCCGCTTTCGCAGGTGAGGCCCGGCATGGTCGGCGAGGCGCGCACGGTCTTCCAGGGCACGACACCCGAGGCTTTCAAGGTGCGCGTGGTCTCCATCATGCGCAATTTCATGCCCAAGCAGGACATCATCCTGGTGCGCGCCGAAGATGCGCGCGTGGAGTCGCTGGGTATCGCCGCCGGCATGAGTGGCAGCCCGGTCTACGTCGACGGCAAACTCATGGGCGCCATCGCCTATGGCTGGTCGTTCGCCAAGGAGCCGCTGGCCGGGGTCACGCCCATCGAAACCATGCTCGCCGAACGGGATCGTCCGGATCGTCCGCCGCCCGACCCCGCGCAAGTGGGCGTGCCCCAGCCATCGGTCGTCGGGATCGCCGCGGACGGCACGCCGGGCCAGTTACAGCCGGTCGCGATCCCGCTCTCGGTTTCGGGCGCCTCCGAGGCGTCCCTCGCCTACCTCGGCCAGGAAATGCAGGCGCTTGGTCTTCACCCCGTGCGCGCCGGCGGCTCGGGCAGCAAGACACGGCCCGGTGCCGCGGCCCCTGCCATTCTGCCCGGCGCCGCCGTCGGCGTCGCGCTCATCTCGGGCGACATGTCCACGACCGCGATGGGAACGCTCACCTACTCCGACGGCAAGCAGGTCTTCGCCTTCGGCCATCCCCTGTTCGGCATCGGCAGCGTCAGCCTGCCCATGGTGCAAGGCGAGATTCACGCCATCATCCCCAGCCTCTCGTCCTCGCTCAAGATGTCGTCCCCCATCGCCGTGATCGGCACCGTGACGGACGACTCGAGAAGCGGCGTCATCGGCTTGCTCGGCGACCGCGCCGGCACGGTCCCGGTCCAGGTTCGCGTTGCCAGCAAGGGCACGAGCAAGCCGCCCTTCACCGTCGCGATTGCGCGTCATCGCCGGCTTCTGCCCATGCTCGCCACCATGGCGATTTCGACCGCGCTGTCCGAGGCGGTGCCCGACGTCACCGACATGACCGCGGACGTGACCACACGGCTCTTCGTGCGCGGCTTTCCCCCTCTCGAACTGCGCGACGTGATCTTCGCCAGCGAGAACCTCGCCCCGCGCGTGCTGGCCATGTCGCACGGCATCCGCGCCCTCGGCGAGCTTCTGGGCAATCCCTTCGCCCCTGCCGTGGTGGACAAGATCGAGGTCGACGCACGCGTGGAATACCGGGCCGACACCGCCGAGATCGTCGCCCTCGCCTCGCCGGGCGACAAGGTGCGGGCCGGCGGCCGCCTGCCCCTGCGCGTAACCCTGCGTCCCTACCAGGGCGCGGAATTCGTCGAAACCTTGGACATCGAGGTGCCACGCTCGCTCGCGGGCCGCGCCGTCAAGATCGAGGTCGCGGGTGGCGCGCAGGTCAAGCCCGATCTCCCGCGAGCCGAGGACCTGCGCGGCTTCGTGGAGAACCTGCGGACCTACTATCCGGCGGCAAGTCTCGTCGTGAGCCTGACCACGCGGGACGACGGCGTCGCCCTGCGCGGGCGCCTCATCCGCAACCTGCCGCCGTCCGCCCTCGACACCCTCCGCCCGACCGGCCAGTCCCGGCGTGCCGACGCCTTTCACGTCATCAAGCGAACCGCGTTTCCCCGCGCCGGCGTGTTCACGGGCAGCAAGGACATCCAGGTCCAGGTGCGTGATCCGGCCGGGCCCTAGCGGACGCGTAGTTTGACTACTTGACTACGCGGAGCTGCGGCC
>JADGRD010000283.1 GCA_017881285.1 Pseudomonadota bacterium
TCGCCACCGGACCAGATCTCGAATCCGGCGAAGACGATGCTGAGATACATCGAAGTGGTGATGCCATATTTCTGGGTCACGGCATCTTGGATGAAGTTGTTGAGGTCGTATGCCAACCCGTCGAGCGGGGTGGAGCTGACATAGGAGATGCACGGTGGATCCGTGCTGCTATCGACCCAGACGTCCCAGGTTCCAGGAACGCCGCTGACCGTTTGCGCCGGATGGTTCGGCGACGCGCCGGTGGCCGTACCCGATCCGCCCCGCGGCTGGCGATCGGCGGGCTTGTACATCCAGACCATCAAGTACGCACCGCCCGCGCCGGGCGAGCTCGCCCGGGACGAGAGCGCCGTACCGGTCGCCGTGAACCAGACGTCGTAGGTCGCGTTCATGTTCGACGTGTCGAGGGAGCTGGCGTTGGTCTGAAAAACCGTGGGCACCGAGGTGAGTGCGGACACTTGCTTGGGCAAGTTGCTGCCCACGGTCGTGTGCCCCTGGTACGCGCCGATGAAGATCGATGGGAACCCCATCGGGTTGCCGTCGGTCGACGGCACGGAGGTGCCTTGCGAGTTCCCCACGGTCATCGACAGGCCGTTGAGGGTCACGGTCTGGCCGCCGAACTTGTGCCACCAGTTGGTCATGGTGTAGTAGGTCTTGGTCGAGCCGGTCACCGCGATGCTGCCGTCCTGGTACTGTTTCGTGAAGGCCAGCGCGGTCGTCGATGCGTCGGTGCAGGCCACGCCGGCCGTGTTTCCGCCGGTGGCGGTCGTTCCGCCGGTGCCGGTCGTGCCACCGCCGCCAGTCGTGCCGCCGGTCGCGATGGTGCCCCCCGTCGCCGTCGTGCGGCCGGTACTGGTGCCGCCGCCAGTGCTGGTGCTGCCACCCGAACCCGTCCTGCCACCGGTGCCCGTGCTGCCGCCTGAGGCCGTCGTGCCACCCGAGGCGGTTGTGCCGCCGATCGCCGTGGTCCCACCGGATCCAGCTCCACCACTGCTGGTCGTTCCACCCGAGGCGGTGGTGCCACCGGTCGCCCTGGTTCCCCCCGAGCTGGTCGTGCCGCCCGAGGCGGTCGTGCCGCCGGTGCTGGTCGTGCCGCCCGAGGATGTAGTGCCACCCGATGCCGTCGTGCCACCGGAGGCGTTGGTTCCTCCGCTGGCGGTCGTGCCGCCCCAGCCAGATGCGCCGCCACTGCCGCCCCCTGCCCCATTGTTCTGCACGCTGCACGCGAGAAACAAACCGGCGAGAAGTGCGATGACCGAGGTCGAGAAATGAGGGCGTTGGATTGCCATGGCGTGTCCTTCCCGAAACGAGCGAATTCCACCCCGCAGGGCTCCCAATACAGGTGGTCGAATGTAATACACCCAGCGACCCCGATTCGGGTAGCCAGGGTGGTTGTTCGTTAGAGGCGCGAATCAGTAGTATTCGATCTCGCCGGCGTCGTTCAGGCGAACGTTGCGGTGCCGGTGGGCGCCGGTGAATCGTTCGATCTCGCGCACCCAGTCCGAATCAGGACGCTGGTTGACCATGCGCTCGGCCTCGCCACGCGCCTCCGAACGCTGCTCATTGTCCGCCAGCGAATGAATGAGGATGGAATCCCGTTCGGGGGCGAGGGCGCTGTCCGGGAAGCGACGGTTGCCTTCGCGGGCGAGCTGGATGGCGAGGGCGTGCTGTCCGGCGGTCCGGGTACTCCGCAGCCGCGCCATGAGGCTGGACTCGCCCAGTTGCGCGGGTGGCGACGGCGGCCGAGCATCTGCGGGCGCGGTCCGTGGCGGGGAGGACGCAGCAACCGCGGGCGGCGGTAGTGGTGGTGGCGGTGGCTGCACGAGCCGGGGCGGAATCGCCACCGCCGCCGGCCCGGACGGATTGCCGGCGGCTTCCTTCTCCTTCGCCTTGCCCGGCGAGGCTGATTCGGCACGCCAAAGCACGACGACGCCTGCGAGAAGCAGAACGGCGGCGCCAACTGCCAGGCGGGAGACCGCTTTCTTGGACACCGTCGGATTCCTACGGACAGGCGTCGACGGTCGCCTGCTGCGCGGTGTACAGGTTCTTCATCGGCGTCTGCATGGAGGGCCACTTGTAGTTCGAGTTGCCCTCCGTGTAGGACCACGCCCAGGCCCCGTCGTAGCCGTTGTTGTAGAGATAGGTGAAGCTGTCGTTCACCGCCACCGGCGAGGTGTCGGTTGAATACGCCGCGAATTCGCCGATCACCAACTTCTTTTCGGGCATGTTCCAGAACGACCTTGGGTTCGCGAAGACGTTGTTGCCGGAGCCGTTCACCTGGTAGTAGTGCACCTCGTAGAAGTCGAGGGTGCCTGTCGACTTCCCGCCAGCCGCGACTAGAGCGCTGTCGGTGTACTTGGACCGGTAGTCCATGGTCTGCGAGCCATTGGTCACCGGAATGGTGGGATCCGCGGCCTTGATCGCCGCAGTCCACTGGTTCACGGCCTTCTGAATGTAGGAGATGTCGATCTTCCATTGCGTGGCCCACCCCGTGGTCGACATGCCTTCGGGCTCGTTGAAGATCTCGTAGGAGTACAGACCGGGCGTGCCCTTGATCCCCTTCACCAAGGCGGTGAGGTAGTTGTCGATGTAGGACTGCCGGAGGCTGTCCGTCGTCATGAGGTTCTTGTTGTTGGTTGCCGCGCTCGATGCGTTGTCTTGGGCCATATCGAAGGACCACAGACTGATATTCACGGCGATCTTGTTGGAATTCGCGGCCGAGAGGATGGCTTTGACACCGTCGATGTGCGACTGCGCAATCGTCTTGACGGTTCCATCCGAGTTGTACCCCGGCGTGACCGTGCCATTGGTGTGGAACCACCAGCGGACGACGCGGCCGCCGTTGTCGTAGGTATCCTTGAAGATCTTGTTGAACGTCGTGGTATCCGGATTCGGAACGTCGTTCGCGAAATTGACCCAGGCGACATTAAGGCCGCTGGTGAACTTGCAGATATTGAGGCCCGTGCTGCCACCGGTGCCCGTGGCCCCGCCGGTGCCCGTCGCGCCACCCGTACCCACGCCGCCGGTCCCCGCACCGCCGGTCCCAGTCGAGCCGCCGGTCCGAACGACACCGTCGCGACCAGCGTCGGCTGCTGTTGAACCGCCGGTGCCAGTACCACCGGCGCCGGAATCGGGATTGCCTCCACCGCTGCCGCCAGACGCGTTGCCGCCCGAGCCCCCCGAAGCGTTCCCTCCGCGACCGCCGGACGAGCTCCCGCCCGAACCGCCACCACTGCTGCCGGTCGTGCCGCCAGTCCTGCTCCCGCCGGAACCCCCGCCGCTGCCGCCGGAGTTGCTCCCACCGGAACCACCCGAGGCATTGCCGCCGCTGCCACCAGACGCGTTCCCACCCGAGCCGTTGCCGCCGCTGCCGCCAGACGCGTTCCCACCCGAGCCGTTGCCGCCGCTACCACCTTTGCCACCACTGCCGGAACCCGACTGTCCGCCGGTCTTGCTCGGCTGACTCGTTCCACCATTTTGGTCTCCGCAACCTGGGGCGACCAGCAGAACGGCCACCAGGGCTCCTAGTGCAGTCTGGAGTTTCATCTTCTCCCTCCGATCTTCGAGCAGGTGTTGCAGAATCGTCCGGCCGACAAGTCGGCCCGATGGCGCAGGCGGCGCGAGCACCGGAGCGGAGCAACCATCGGTAGATGAGCACCGGAGCGCAGCGACGCCACAGCCCGCGGCCGATCGCGTGGACGCAGGCGAGCTTCGCTCGCCGGAGTCCGTCGCGGGAGGTGCGGAACCCTCCCAGGGTTCCGCCCGCGATCGTCGGCCGTCGACGCAACCGTGCGTTGGGAGGATCCTTTCCTACCCGTCGACTTTGCAGTCGACGATGGTGGCGACCTCGACCTCTTCCGGATTCGACCAGGTGCCGCTCGTCAGCCAGCGCACGCGCGTGCCGCCGACCTTGCCCGCGATCTTCAGGTTGCACTTCGCCGTGAAGCGCTTGAGCAGGTCGCGCGGCTTGTCGGGCGGCTCGGCCTTGTAGCGATCCTGCAACGCCGGATTCGTGAAGAGCCCCGGAATCAGGTAGAGGTGCCGATCCGCGGTGTAGAACGGCTTGAGCTTCTTCGCCTCGTCGCCGTTCCACGGCATGTTCTCGTCGGAGAAACCACATCGGTACTCCCCGATCCCGGTGGCCGCGGCGCAGTCCACGTCAGCGCGATCCGATGTGATGAGCGTGATGTCGGCCGCGACCGTGCTGCCAGGTCTATTCGGTTCTTGGGGCGTCCGCTGCATGGCCAGCGCCGCGCCGATGATGACGACGGCCGCGACGCCCAGTCCGATGAAGACTCGACGGCGAGACACGCTGATGGGCATCGTGCCTTCTCCTGCCGCGGACGCTTCCGGCGCGCCCGCCTCGGCGGCGGACGCTTCCGGCGCGGCTTCCGCGGGTTTGGGGGCAGCGGCTTGTGGTTGGGCGTTCTCCTGCTTGTCCTTTTCGCTCTCCACTTTGGCTTGTCCTTTCGTGTTCGCGTTTCCGCAAGTCCCTCCGGCCGACCACGGCCTTCGGACTGGATTACCACCTGCACGACGCATCTGGCAATCCCTTGCGACCCCGTTAGGGTAGCGAGGGATGGGCTTTTTGGGAATGATCTCTTGCAAGCAAGGCTGGTACGCGCCGCTGGCGCAGGGCATGATGCGCGCTGCCAGATGGCCCCCCCCAGCCCCGCCCCTCGGCCAGCCGCGAACGCCTCCCCGGCCGAACAGGTTCCCGCCGCCTCGCCTGCCCCCCCCGGCGAATCGAGCCGTTACGCCGTCTCGGCGTTGTGCCTCGGCCTGCTCCTCCTGGGGCTCGTCTGGCGGCTGGTCGGCCTCGACTACCCGCGCACCTTCAGCTTCGACGAGCACCATTTCGTCAGCAACGCGCGCAACTACATCGCCCACCGGGCCGACTGGAACGACCATCCTCCGCTCGGCAAGCTGGTGCTGGTTCCGGCCATGCTGGCTTTCGGGGATCGCGGCCTCGGGTGGCGGCTCTCATCGGCCGTATTCGGCCTGGCCATCGTCGGGCTGGCGGGACTGTGCGCCGCCAAGATCTTCGACGACCGCCGCGCCGGCTGGCTGGCCGCCGCCTTCGTCGCCATCGACGGTTTCTTCCTTTCGTACGCGCGCACGGCGCTCATCGACAACCCGCTCACCGCCTTCCTCTTCGCGGCGCTGGCCTTGATGCTGTGGGCACGCTCGCTGCGCTGGTTTGCGGCGGCGGCCATCTGCGTGGGCTTGGCGGTCGCGAGCAAGTGGACCGGGGTATGCGTGCTCCTGCTCGCGCCGATCCTCTTGCGACGGGCGGGCAAGTCGGTATGGCACACGCTCTGGATGTTCGCCGTCGCCGCGCTGGTCTACCTGGGGATCGGCGCGTTCGCGCTCCACACCACGCGGCAGCCGCTCTCGATGGCGGGCATGATGCGAACCAACTGGTCGCTCCTGCAGCACCACGCCGGCTTCACGGTCTGGGACAACGCCGCCAAGAAGCAGGCGGCGCCGAAACGCGCGCCTGGCTGGAGGC
>JADGRD010000284.1 GCA_017881285.1 Pseudomonadota bacterium
GCAGGGCCACCCGCAGCACGCGAAACATCAGCTCGGCGCGGTCATCCCGCATGCGATAGCCATAGCTGCGGTAGTCGCCCTGCAAGCGGCCCTCTTTGCTCAGGCGCTGATGGAGCTTCGTCCCCGAGTAGATTTCGGTGCGACAGACGTTCCACGGCAGATCCACGTGCTCGCGCGCGAAATCGATGGTGGTCGCAACCTCGTCGAGCGAACAATCGGGGTCGAACAGCATCAAGTTGAACGAGGGCACGATGCCGTGCTCGCGACAGAGCGCGATGGCGCGCTGGTTGTCCTCGGGGCGGTGGCTGCGGCCCAAGTAGGCCAGGCGTGCGGCGGCCGCGCTTTCCACGCCGAGGAAGAGGTGAATGGCACCCATGGCGCGCAGGGCGCGCAACACTAGCTCTGTGATCGTGTCGGGCCGACCCTTGACCCAGAAGACCGCGTGCTCGACGCCGCGCGAGCGGAACGCCTCGGTCAGGGCCGTCACGCGCTGCACCGTGGCGGACTCACTGGTGAGGACGAAGAGGTCGTCCTGGATGAAGAAGGCGCGCGTGCCTCGGCGATAGAGATCGGCCACCTCGTCGCCGACGGCCTCGGGCGCGCGCAGGCGAAAGGGCGGACCGCTGGCGTCGCGCGAGAAGGCCGAGATGCTGCAGTAGCTGCACGTCTCGGTGCACCCGCGCGAGGTGAGCAGGAAGGCGATGGGAATACCCGCGACGCGATAGGGTTTGGCCTGGCGCTCGGGCCAGGGAAGAGAATCAAGGTCGGCGACCGGCGGCCTCTGTTCGCCGACACCGACGCCACCGGCTTCGCGCCACACCAGACCGGCAAGGCCGGCCGGCGATTGTCCATTGGCTAGGGCATCGAGCAGCGCGGTGAAGGTGATTTCCCCTTCGTGGCGCACCACCGAGTCGAAGGCACCGTCGCGTAGCAGTTCGCTGTGGCAGAAGGTCGCGACATGGCCGCCGCAGGTCAGGTGGCCGTGGAAGCCCGCCCCGCGAAGCGTCTGCGCCAGCAGCAAGCCGTCGGCGATGCTGTGCTGGAATTGCATGGCGATGCCGACGACATCGGGCTTCTGCGCGATGACCGCCCGGGTGGCTTGCGCGATGTCGGTGCGCGAATTGAACTGGGAGAGCTGGGCTTCGTGGCCGCCGCGACGGGCGGCGGCGGCCAAGTATTGCAGGGCCAGGTTCTCTTGCTGATTGGGGCCCAGCAGCAGTGCGCGCATGCCGTTCACAGGGCGAACGGACCCCAGCGCAAACTGGCCACTGCGGCAAGGTCGTCCCCGGTGACAGCGACCTGCGCAAGCTGGACCTGCCCATTGTCGGCGGCCGGCAATCTCCACAGCACCACGTCGCGATCCAGATGCTCGACGGTTCCGGCCGAGACGCGCCAGCCGTAGGCAAGACCATCTTTGGCATCGTGGTCGGCTACGAGCACCACGTCGCGACCAACCCGGACTCGCGGCCGGATGACCACGTTCAGAGCCGAGGCGAGTGGCAGATCGTCGCCGATCTGGCCGGGCACGATGGGGCTCGGGGCCATTTCGCAGACCACGGCGCATTCATCGCAGACGTCACCCGAACTGGCCCAGCCGCCGCGGCACAATCGCACGTTGCTTTCGGACGCAACGGCTCGTTCCTCGCCGCCGCACTGCAGTCGAAGCGTGGTCCGGAAGGTCCACTCGGCCCCCGCACCGCTCTCGCACAGATAGCTTGGTGGGGATGACCAGGTCACGTCGAACGCGAAGCCGCCGTTGTCTGCTCGCATGTTCGACATGGTGGGATCGGAGGCGTCGGGCGGGGCCTTGCCGACCAGCTCGACCGTGGGTATTCCAACAACGATCCCCGCGATCTCGGGTGCTACCTCGATCCGGCCAACCGAGGCCATTGTGCTCTGGTCCGCCCACGCCATGGTAATTCGCGCCGCATGTCCACTGGCGAACACCAGCTCGCCGTTTGCGCCGCCATCGATGCCGATGCATTCGGTGATGGAGGAAGCGCCGTCCGGGTAGGGAAGAACTGGACCATCCTGTCCGAGCATGACGCCGGTGTCGAAGCGGAGGATGATGGTCTGCACGTCGTTCTGTGCGTCGGCGCCGAGCGCTCCCAGCGTTTCGTCTCTCGCGCACGAGCCCAGGAGGGTTACCGAAAGCAAGACCGGGACGCCGGCGCGTGAGACCTTGCACGTGATCTTGAGCCATCGCATCGGTTGCCTCCTTGCCAAAAAGAGAGCCTCCTTGCCCCACCGGTAGCAACAGTAGAGCGTAACCGATTCTAGTGGGTCTGTTGCTTGAAAAGGGGAGGGATGGAGCGAAGGGGAGGGCTAAACTTGGGAGGGAAAGGCGTCCGGCGAAGGTGGTGCATGTGACCTCGAATCCGTGAGCGGGCTGATAAGGCGCGCTCGATGGGCAGGCCCCGCTCCTGCGGCGGAGAGGGCTTGGCCCGGCCGTCGAACATGTTGCGCATCTGGCTGCCATGCACCTGCCTGCCGCCGTGCCCGAGTTACACCCGGCGCGCCTCCCCCGGGAGCCGACCGCAAGGCGCGGGACGCGATGGGGTAGACTGTGCTGTGTGGTCGAGACACGCCTTCCAGGAAATGCCGGAGGTCCCGGAGCTGCGAGACGCGGCCCGCATGGGGGGGCTGCCGAGCATCGAGGTGTGGCGACGCGATGTCGGGTGGAGGTTCTCGAACGAAGAAACCCCATTCGAAACGATTAGGCACCGAAACGATTAGGCACTGTCAGGGCGCAGATGTGGGAGGAGCCGATCGCGAGAGTCTCAATCGGCATGTCGAGCCCAGGGATCGAGACCGGGCCATCCTAGGGTGACCAGCCCGGACGCAAGTGCTCGTAGACCAGTCCCCAACACTTGACGGCTCCCTTCGCAGTCACCACGCAGGTGGCATGATTCTCGGGTCCGAGCATCCCCGCACGCTGAATGTTCCGGCAGGACCACGTAGCATAGTCTGCTCGATCGCGACGTCGCTAGGTTCGCGGGCGGTATCGTGGGGTGCGACATTGCGGCGCGGTGGCGCGGTCAGGAGTGCTACTCTTGCCGCGAAAGGGAGGTCGCCCAATGAGCAGTTACGGGTCGTCAATCGGCAAGCAAGTCATGCTCGTGGCCCACGAGCCTCCGGGCACGGAGCACCTGGGTGTCCGCCTGCTGGCCTCTGCGCTGCTGCAGGCCGGTTTTCGGCCGAGCATCGTACCCTTGTTGGCACCGGGTGAGCTGGAGGCAACCGTTGCGCAGGTCATCGCCGGCCGACCCTGCTTGGTAGGCGTCTCGCTCTCCGATCCGCTGGTCGCCCCGTTGCTGCTCGCCTTCGTCCGCCTGTTGCGGCAGCAGGGTTTTGCCGGGCACATCACCGTCGGGGGCGCGCTCGCGACCCTGCAGCGCAAGGAACTCCTCGCCGACCACCCGGCCATCGACAGCGTTGTCAGGCACGCGGGCGAGCTGGCCATCGTTGCTCTGGCCCGTGCCGTGACTGCCCGGCGCACGCTCGACAACGTTCCCGGCCTCACGACCCGAACGAGCGAGGGCGCGGGCAATCCCCAGGCTTTCGCGCCCCCGAGCCTACGGCCCTTGCGCAAAGCCGAGCTGCCGACGGTGATCGGGATTCCCAAGGCTGACATTGCGGCTTCGCGGGGATGTGCCGGCCAGTGTGCATACTGCGGGGTGTCCGCTCTGCAGCGCGACCTCCGTGCCGAACACCGCCGGTTGCGTCTGCCGCTTCCCGAATTGCGCAGCAACATCCGGCGCAATGTGGACGACATCGCGGAAGAGGTCGCGGACCTGTATCACCGACGCGGGGTGCGCGTCGGCCATTTCGTGGATGACAACCTGCTCGGTCCCGACGCAACTGCCGCAAAGGAATGGCTTCTGAGCTTCGAACGGGCGCTTCTGCGTCGGCGGGTGGGCAAGATGGCGTGGCGGGTGATGATGGAGCCTCGGGCCATCAACGAGGACGTCGCTGATTTGCTGGCGCGGATGGGGTTCCTATCCGTGCTGGTCGGGCTCGAGTCACTTACCTCGCGGGGCCTGGTGGCTCTTGGTCGGCAAGGGGCTCCGGAGGCAAGCCTTCTGGCCTTGCGTCGCTTGGCGAGCCGGGGCATCGCGCCGGTGATCAACATCCTGGCACTGCGGCCTGGAGATTCCCTGGACGATGCGCGGGCCGAGCTCGCCGCCCTGGATCGCGTCGACGACTACGCGTGGGACGTCCTGCCCCTGAGCGTGTGGCCCGGCACCCGTTTGGCCGAGGAGCTCGCAACCCGCGGCCAGCTGGTCGGACGCGGGGCGGGTTTGGCGTGGCGGCCAAGTGATCCGAGGGCCGAGCGTTTCCTCTTTGCCCTCGACCGGCTTCGCATCGCCGGACTGGCTTGGCTTTTGCGCCGGCCCAACGCCGTGGAGGCCAGCTTCGCCTTGCGAGCGGCGGATAGGCTTGGCCTGGTTGGCGCCAGCCGAGCCCGCGTCGAGCAAGCCGACTTATGGCTCGCTCGCTTCCAGCAAGAGCGGCGGAGATTTCTGTGGCAGGCTCTGGCGCTGGCCGAGTCGTCGCTCGGCCCGCGCGAATTTGGCCAGGCGGTCGAAGGCCTGGCCGGTCAGGTTGCGCGGGAGCTACAGCCCTACGACCAGCAGCTCGCAGCATTGCTCGACGAGATGCAATGGCCCCCGCTCGAGGGTGCTACGCAAGCACCAGCCAGCAACCCGTCGCACCGCTTGGCCTCGCGTTGGCTTGCGGGCACGGTCTTCATCGCCATGAGCGCCTCGTGCTCGAGCTCGGCGCTGAGCATCCACAAGCAGCCTGCGAGCGATGCCTCGGTTTTGCAGGACAGCGCTACGCCTGTGCAGACCGACGTGGCGCCGGTGGTGCAGGCCGATGTCGCACCGGACGGACCTGTCTTCACAAAACTGGATGTCTCGAACCCGCGCCTTCCCGACGTAGGTGCAACCCCGTCTGGAGACGCATTCGATGCACTCTGCGACACGAACGCCCTCGGGCGGCAGGTGGCGAAGGCCACGGGCGCGGCCTTTTGTGATCTGGTCCCTCCCCCGGCCGACTACGGCACCATCGTCGTGCTCGACGGAGACGGACGCGCAGTCAACCTGCTCACCCTCCCGGATCGACAGCCCGTGCTCACGGGGTCTGCGTTGCAAGCCTGGCTCGACGGCGTATCCACCATGCGCTGGCCGTGCCTGGCCGGACAGGAGGTGGCCTTCTCCTGTGGCTTCTTGTTGTACTAGGTGAGTAGGGGGGCCTAATTCTTCACCGTGCCGGCGAACCACGAGGCGTCTCGGTTGTCTATCTAGTGTGGCTGGTTCGCGACTTGCCGGCATTGCCGTCCTCGTGCTCGCGCAAGGGTGCATTCCGCACTGGGGAGCGAATCCCGTCCCGACGACCACCGCCCCGCCGCCGGCCCCGCCGCCCGTCGACGAACGCGTCTTGGAATATGTCCATCGTGTTCGATTGGATAGCCGACCAGGCCGACGTGCTGGGGGATCTGCCCGC
>JADGRD010000285.1 GCA_017881285.1 Pseudomonadota bacterium
CGCTCGTCGCGCCACCAGTCCGCGCGCTGCTTCCGCCCACGCTCGTCGCACCGCCAGTCTGGGCGCTGCTTCCGCCGGTGGCCCGCGGTGGGGTGCTTGTCCCGCCCGCCGCGCCACCAGTCTGGGCGCTGCTCCCACCCGTGCCCTGCGGTGGCGCACTCGTCCCGCCCGTCTGGACGGTGCCGCCGGTTCCCGTGGTCCCGCCGTTGCCGCCACCGGTTCCCGTGGTCCTTCCCCCCGTCGAGGAGGTCCCGCCCGTTGCCGTTGCCCCGCCCGAGCCTGGGCCACTACCACCAGACGCGCTGCCTCCGGTTCCGACCGGCTTCGTCCCTGTGCCATCCGAAGTACAGCCGATAGCCAACGGCAAACCAGCCAGCAAGATCAGGCCCCAAAGATGTGTGTTCGATTTCATGGTCCTCTTCACGTCCTATTTGTGGAGCGTCAGGTTTTCTCGGCCGGAACGGGTCAAGGTCAGACTTCTGGAGCAGTGAGGTAGCCTGGCCTGGTGGCTCATCCCCAATGGCGCGGGCGGCCTCCGCAGACACCTCTCCGTGAGCCGCCTTCGTGCCCCCCACCACTGCAAGCGCGCCAATCTCGGAGGCTGGTTCCATATTGAGACCTTCCCGGTTCCCGATTTTCGCGCGCGGCATCGCCCTCCCGGCTGGTAAGTGGATGGGAGTGCATGGAACTGACCGCGGAAACGACGTTCCTGACCGTCTAGCCGAACTTTTACAGGGTGGACACGGTCAGGAGGCTACACGAAAGATCCTCCTGTTGCGAAGGGGTCATCGGGTGCCGGCGCGTAGAGGAAGTCGCGGCTTTCGCTATTGTCGCGCTCTCGCGCCTTCGCCATGTGCACCCTCCAACTTCGCTCGGGCGTCGTGATCCTGGGTTCCACCGCGTCTTGCCTGGTCTCCGCCTGCGGCTCAGGCCCGGTTCGCTCGGCGATGGATGGAGCGCCAGCAGAGCGGGTAGGCGACTCGGACGGCGGGACAGACAGCGCCGATGCTCCTGCGGCTTACGGCGGACCGCGCAAATCAGGGAGAAGGCCGGAAAAACCGCCGGGGGCAAGTCAAAACCGCCCGCGCCGCCGGATTCCAGGTATTATCCCGCCCGGATGCGTTCGGTAGCTGATGCGGGCGTGACAACGTGCGGTCAACGATTGGCCTGGCGGAGGACGCGCGTCCTTTCGTCGGGGGCGGTGGCGCGGATTCGCACGAAGGTGGGCCTCGAGGGTCCACGTGAGAGGTCTTGACCACATGAACGATGATGGTTACGAGCAGTTGAGTGACGACAACCAGGACTACGACGAAGTCGAAACCATCGACAAGATGGCGGCCAGGCGGTTGATTTCGAGCGAGGAGGGCGAACAGGACGGGCGCCATCTCACCAGGATCGGCGAGCTCAGCCCTCATCGTCCGGAGAGTATCGGCCTGCCCGATGAGATCGATGGTGGGCTGCGGACCGTGAGCGGCGAGGACATCGCCGTCGTTGACTCCGCGTCCCACGCGAGGGCGCCCGATGGGGCGCCCCCGGGCGAACCCGCCCTGGAAGAAGAGGCCGAGCCGGAAAGTGCGCAGACCGCCGAGCCGGAGGAAGAGGACGGCAGCGCCGCCAAGACCACCGATCCGGCGCGCATCTACCTGCGCAAGATGGGTTCGTTTTCGCTCCTCACCCGCGAAGGCGAGGTGGAGCTCGCCAAGCGCATGGAGGACGGCGAACGCCGTGTGTTGCAGGTGGTGCTCAATTCCACCGTCGCCATCAGGGAGATCCTGGATCTGGGCGACGAGCTGCGCATGGGGAACATCCGGGTCAAGGAAGTGGTCAAGGACGCGGACGAGGATGACAGCGAGTTCGACGAGAATTGGCACGTCGAGCGGGTGTGCAAGGCGATCGAGAACGTGCGCCGGCTGCACAAGACGATGCGCAAGGTCAGGGAAAAGAAGTCCGCGACCGAGGCCGGGCGCAAGAAGGTGAGAAACCAGGTCGCAAGCATCCGGCAGGAGATGATCGATGCGCTGCTGGATATGCGCCTCCACAAGAAGCAGATCGATCGCATCGTCTTCCGCATGAAGGGGCTCGTGCTACGCATCGAGACCGCCCAGCGCGAGATCGCCGACTGCGAGCAGCGCGCCCGCATGCCCCAGCGGGCCTTCCGCAAGGCCTTGCGCGAGACTCGTTCCTCGCCGCTGCGCCAGCGCGCGGTGACCAAGCAGACCGGCCTGCGCCCGGACGAGCTGCGGGAACTGGGCAACGTCATCGTCAGCGCCAGAAAGAAGGTCAGGAAGGTGGAGGTCGAGGCCACCATGACCGAGCAGTCCCTGCGTGAGGCGGTGCGCGAGATCCAGGATGGCGAGCGCCAGGCGAATCAGGCCAAGACCGAGATGGTCGAGGCCAACCTGCGCCTCGTGGTCTCCATCGCGAAGAAGTACGCCAACCGCGGCCTGCAGTTCCTGGACATGATCCAGGAGGGCAACATCGGCTTGATGAAGGCGGTGGACAAGTTCGACTACAAGCGGGGGTACAAGTTCGCGACCTACGCGACGTGGTGGATTCGGCAAGCCATCACCCGCGCCATCGCGGACCAGGGCCGAACGATTCGTATCCCGGTGCACATGGTCGAGGTGACCAACAAGCTCATGTGGACCCGTCGCGCTCTGGTCCAGAAGCTGGGACGCGAGGCCACGATGGAGGAGATCGCCGAGAAGATGGAACTGCCCATCGAAAAAGTCCGCAGTGTGTTGAGCGTCGCCAAGCAGCCCATCTCGCTGGAGACGCCCGTGGGCGTGGAAGGGAACTCGCACCTATGCGACTTCATCGAGGACAAGAGCGTGGTCTCGGCGGCTGACGCCGTGATTTCAGCGAACCTGGCGGCTCTGACGAACAAGGCACTGGGCACGCTCACGCCGCGCGAGGGAAAGGTGCTGCGCATGCGCTTCGGCATCGGCGAAAAATCGGAGCACACCCTGGAAGAGGTTGGGGTGGGCTTTGACGTCACCCGCGAGCGCATCCGCCAGATCGAGGCCAAGGCCCTCATCAAGCTGCGCCACCCGTCGCGCACGCAAGAGCTGAAAAGTCTCATCGAGGGCTAGGACGCGGCGAAGAAGCCAGCGTTCCCGCGGAATGTGGCCGCGGCGTGCGGGAAAAAGAAAAGCCTGGACATTGCGCGAATAGCCGCCATCCTGTTGCTGTCGTTCCGCGATCGATCTCCTATCGGTCCAGGCCTCTTTCTTAGCGCGTTAGTTCTCCTGGGCGGCTATGCAGTCGAGGACTGAGCGCATGATACGTGACCCAAGAGTCTGGCGAGGTCGCCAGGAAGACGGGCCACAGAAAGTGGACTGAAACATGGGAACAAGACTCTTTGTTGGCAACCTCTCCTTCAACACCACCGAGGTCGATCTTCGCGACGCGTTCACCCAAGCGGGCCTCGACGCACTCGAGGTCAAGATCGTGATGGAAAGGGAGACGGGGCGGCCGCGTGGCTTCGCGTTCGTGGAGATGGCCGATCAAGCCGCGGCCACGAAGGCGATCGAAGCCCTCAATCATCGTGAGCTCGGCGGGCGAGAGCTGAACGTCAACGAGGCGCGCGAACGCACGCCCCGCGCCGGCGGCAGCAGCTCGCGCTACTAGGTTCCCGCGAATCGCGGTTCGGCTTGGAAGCCTGCAAGGGTTTCCAAGCCGTTTGCATGTCTGCACGAGGAAAATCCACTCCCCGAAGATGCGGATCGCGTCCGCCGATCTCCCGAAGCCGCCGTTGCAATCGGCGCGCTAGCCGTCCGTGACCGAGGCGCGGCGGGGCCGAGGCGCGGGGTGGCTAGCGGCTGGCGCAGGGACGGCGTCCGCTGCCTCGCGCGGCGCTTCGGCGTCCGGCGCGCGGGCTCCGGACAACAACAACGGCGCCGAAGTGCCGGCGACGCGGAATGCCGGGGGCAGCAGTCGCCGTGTGGCCTCGTCGAGGCGAATCGTGCCGGCCGCCTGACCGTTCATGAGCAATGGCAGCCGCTCCATGAGCGGACCAACGGGCAGCTGGCCTAGAAGGGTCGTGCGCCCGGTGGCGATGGCGATCTTCGCGGCCGGCTCGAACTCCCGCAAGGCCAGCGCCAGGGATGCCAGCCGGATGGCCTGCTCCTCCGCCGCGGGCCAGGCCGCCGCGGTCAACAGCACCGTGCGATCGATGAGACGATCCATCACGCAGGTGAAGCGCTCCGCCAGGCGGCGGATCTCGGCGAGAAAGAAGTCATCTTCGTGCTTCGCGCGCCTGCCGCGCGAGATAAGCATGGCCGAGGCCATGGACGCATCGCTTCCGGCGACGCGACCGGGCCTCCCGAGCGGCTGCTTTGCGGCCGCGGGGAACCCGGTGTCCGCACCACCTGGGCCACTGGCCAGTTGGGCAAAGTCCCCAGCCAGCAGGGCCGCGGATTGCGGGCGCCGGGCAGGCTCGGGCGCCAGCATGGCGCGCACCAGGGCCGTCAGGGCCGGGGGCAGGCCGGCCCGCTTCGACGACAATTCAGGCGCGCTCCCAGCGCACACCTTGGTCATCACCTCGAGCGGGGAGTCGCCGGAGAACGGCGGCACGCCGGCGAGCGCCTCGAAGAGCACGCATCCGAGCGAGAAGATGTCGGCGCGCCCGTCCACGTCGGCACGGCCGCGTGCCTGCTCGGGCGAGGTGTAAAGCGGCGTGCCCACCGTGGAGCCGTCGCGCGTCAAGCGGTTGATGTCGAGCCTCCGGCGGGCGATGCCGAAATCGAGGACGCGAACGTCGGTCAGCTTGCCGCCCACCAGGAAGATGTTGCCCGGTTTGATGTCGCGGTGGACGATATCGCGCCCATGCGCGGCCGAGAGCGCCGCGAGCACCTGATGCGCGATGCGCGCGGCCTGGGCGGGGCCCAGCCTGCCGCGCGCGAGCCGTTCCTCCAGGGTTTCGCCATCGAGCCACTCCATGGCGATGTAGGGCGCCCCGTCCGGAGTCAACCCGTGGTCGAAGTAGCGCACGATGCCCGGATGCGAGAGCTCGGCCAGCACGCGTGCCTCCTGAGCGAAACGGGCCATCTCGATGGCGCCGCGCGAGTGCAGGACCTTGACCGCGACCAGGGCGCCCGTCTGGCGATCGAGCGCCTGATACACCGCTCCCATGCCGCCCTTGCCGGCCTGGGCCCGAAGCTCGTAGCGATCGGGAAAGCGCACACCGCTCCCCGTCGTGCTCGCAGTCACGGGAAACAACATCGGTAAAGATGAGTCGCGCCTTGAGGGGTCATGCCGCCGTTCTTCGGCAAGCGAAGTCAGCCGAGGATGATGGGTCGCCGTTCCTCGGGCACGGCATGGTAGCCGGCGCCGATCTCGAGACCGGCGGACTCCGCGTGGAAGAGCCAATGCCAAGGGTTTAGCGGACTTGGAAGCCTCGGACACCACGGGATACGGTCGAGGCAGCCCACATCCGGGTTCCGGCTACGCCTCGACCAGCATCACCAGCGTCTCGGCAAGCACTCCATCGTGCGCCATAGCCTC
>JADGRD010000286.1 GCA_017881285.1 Pseudomonadota bacterium
GGCGGCGCGACCTCCGCGGGCGGATCGAAGGCCACGGGTGGGACGGCCTCCACGGGTGGCACGACCTCCACGGGCGGCACGAAAGCCTCGGGCGGCACGACGTCCGCGGGCGGTACGACCTCCACGGCCGGCAAGACCTCCACGGGCGGCACAACCTCTTCCGGCGGCACGACGTCCTCCGGCGGCACGACCTCCATGGGCGGCACGACGACCGCCCGCACGGACTGTCTGGGTCAGGCCCTGGCGAAGGTCGGCGACTCAACGAGCACGTCCCGCAAGTACCTGAACCTGGGTGACATACGCCTCATCAACAACCGCTGGGGCGCGGACGCGCTGGGGTGTAACGCGGCGACTTATACGGTATCCGTCAACTCGGACAAGACCGTCGGTTACACTTTCAACCGCCCGAAATGCGACAACAGCCCTGCCTCCCAGCAGAAAGCACATCCCGACTACCCCGAGTTCGAGTTCGGGGTTGCGCCATTCGGGGCCAATAGCTCGGACTTGACTTCGCCGGCCTGTTCGTCGACGAGCTTGCTTCCCGCTCAGATCAAGAGCATCACCAGCGCGACCCTGAACATGGATACCTTCGCCAGCACGTACCAGCAAACGGGCTACTTCGACACCAACTTCGAGTTCTGGATCAGCAAGGAGAATCCGCTCACCAGCTCGAGCCCGGGCGTCTACGCCGAGATCATCGTGTTCTTGGGCTGGGACAACATCCGGATGGGCTCGTCGGGTTGGCCCTGTGAGAACAAGGGGAGCGTGACCTCCGGCGCCGCCGCTCTTACTCTCTGTCATCAGAAAGACGGCTGGGGCAGCGGCTGGCGCTTCTTCAACTTCAACCTCAACAACGGTCCCCAGAACACGTTCTCCGGCAAGGTCGACATCAAGGCGATCCTTGATTGGATCATCAACGTCAGCGCCTACAAATCGGGCTTCACCACGGACATGTGGCTGACCCGTATCGAGGTTGGCACCGAGGTCGACGATAACACGCAGGGTACGGCCAAGGTCAACAACCTCACCTTCGAGATCAACAGCACCTCCAAGTCCATCGAGCTCGCCCAGTAGGGCTGCGCGCACATCGTTGACCTAGCATGCGCAACAAGCACTTCCTCCTGCTCGTGGGGGCAGTAGGTCGACTTGTCCCGCTGCCTGGTCGTGGGGGTATCGGCACTCGCAGCTGCTCGAATGGTAACTGCGGGGTGGCATGTTCTGGCTTGCGGTTCGCCAGCACCCCATCCCCCCTGCACGTTTCCCGACGGTGACGACGATAGGCAGCGGGCCTGGCCTCAACCGTCCACCATCGTCGTCACCGACGGAACAGTCAAATCGCGGATGACGACTTGGCGAATGACACCTACCATGGCACGCTTCGCCCGTGGTCAAGTCCAAGGCAAAGACTCCCCTCTCCGTCGCGCGCTTCCTGCGCGCGGTACCGCGCGTTTTCGATTCGCTGCCGCTGTGGGCACAGATCAACGTGACCTGGAAGTGCAACCTGGCGTGTGGCTACTGCACGGAATACGACAACGCAAAAGGCCACGTGCCTTTCGCCGAGGTGGTCGCGCGCATCGACAAGTGCAAAGAGCTGGGCGTACTGCACACTGATCTCATCGGCGGTGAACCGCTCCTTCACCCCGAAATCATCTCCCTCATGCATCACGTGCGTAGGCAGGGCATGACCACGGGGATGACCACCAACGGGTTTCTGCTGACCCAGGAGAAGCTCGACGAATTGATCGATACCGGCATGGGACGCATCCAGATTTCCGTGGACGCGCTTTCCCCCTCGTCGGGCACGCCCAAGTCGCTCAAGACGCTACGCTCGAAGATCGAGATGGTCGCCCGCCGCGGCCTCTGGTTCTACGTCGCGGCGGTGATCTGCGAGCAGACCCTCGACGAAATTTCCGCCCTGGCCGAGTTCTGCTTCGAGCTCGGGGTGCCGATCTTCTTCGCCGTGGTTCACGATCGCGGGCGCATCGTGCCTGGCCCGAGCAGTGCGCGCTATCTCGAGAAAGTCCGCTGGCTGCGAGACCAGAAGCGCATGGGCCGACCAGTTTCGAACCCGTACTATCTCCTCGACTACTACGAGCGCTTGCTGTCCGGCCAGCCGTTGTCCTGGAAGTGCCAGGGCGGCCGCAAGGCGTTCTATGTCTCGCCCGAAGGTAACTTCCACTTCTGCTACCACACCGATGGGGTAGGCAGGTTCGCGGACGTCACGCGGGCGCAGATCAAACGCAACGGCGAAGCCAAGGGATGCGAGGCGGGCTGCGGCGTCGACTGCATGGTGCGCACGTCGCTGCCGTTCTCCAGGCGCGGGTGGGTGATCGGAGCCGAAGTGGTCGAGCGGGTGCGCGGCCTCGGCCGCTCCATGGGGCTCACCGGCGAAAGACGAACCAGCGGTTCATTGGATAGTTCCAGCCCAGGTACGCCACCACGGCGATGATCAGCTTGGATTCCTGGTAGGGAACGCCCGCAAAGCGCGTGAGAACCCATACGCCAAGGGTGTGCCACAGGCTGGCCCCCGCCTGCACGAGGACGAAGCGCAGGAACTGGCCCGTACCCGGTCGATCGCGCGCCTCGAAGGCCCACACGCGATTGATGGTGAAGTTGGAGAGCGAGCCGACGATGGTGCCCAGCCAGGTCGCAAGGACGTAGTCGACGCCCAACCACTCGACCAAGCCGGTCAGGGTGGCAAAGTCGAGCGCCGTCGTGAAGAGCGAGGTGAGAGCGCTGCGAGAGAAGGTCCGGCGCCGAGCCGCGAGGGCCGCATCCGTTCTATCACCGGCGGACGGCCGGACGGACCGAATCATGGGCGAGGATGCCATCACTTTCAGCGCGGGCAGGCGAGTGGTGTTGGCGCGTCGAAGCAGGTCGGCAGATGCTACCACAAAGCGCGCGAGTGATAGCGCGCTTCGCGCGTGGACCTTGCCCGACATCACACATCGCGGGAGCTCGCAAGAACCACCGTGCTTTGGGTCGGACGCGGCCCGAGCCGTGGCGACGAGTATTCGGACACCACTGGCTACGGCGGAAGGTAGATGATCGTCTTGCAGGATGCCGTGCAGACCCCGTCCTTGCCGTTATTGGCGGCGCCGTTATCGCACTCCTCGCTACCGTTACGGATGCCGTCACCACAGTGTGGCGCCAGCTTGCATTGGCCCGTGCAGCCGCCGTACGAACCGTCGAGGATCCCGTCGTCGCACTCCTCGGGCCCGTTCTTGATGCCGTCGCCACAGTGCGGAGCGTAGATGCAACTCGGCGCACAGCCGCCGTAGTCACCCGTATTGAACTGTGCCCCGTCGTCGCATTGCTCGGGCGACTCGATCTTGCCATCGCCGCACCCGCCGGGCGTACGGCATGCATCCGTGCAGTTGGGATCGTTCGACATGGTGGGTTCACAGTCTTCGCCGTAGTCGGTCTGCACCACGCCATCGCCACACCTCGGAGCGAGCGTGCAGTCGGGATTGCAGGTGCCGTAGGTGCCATCATTCGCGCCATCGTCACAAGCCTCCGTGCCATTCTTGCTGCCGTCGCCGCAGTAGCCACCGCGCTGGCAGTTCGACATGCACCCCCCGTAAGCAGCGGTCGGATCGGTGCTGGCAACGTTCTTGGACCCATCGTCGCATTCTTCGTCGTAGTCCGTTTGCACTTTGCCGTCGCCGCAGCGCGCTGGCAACTTGCAGCCTGGGGCACAACCGGAGCTTGACCCATAGTCGTCGTTGTTCTTGCCGTTGTCGCAATCCTCGCTGTCACTCTTGACGCCATCACCGCAGAAGCCTCCGTACTTGCATTCCGAGGTGCAGCCATTGTAGGAGGGGCTGCCGTTGGGGCCCAGACAGCTCGCGGGCGTGGTCCCCGAGCCATCGCCGCAGTCGCATTCCTCGCCACCGACGGTGACGCCGTCGCCGCAGGTGGGCACGCACTCGGACTTCTTGGTGGTGAAGCCCTGGAGGGTGAGCTGGTAGTTCGACTCCGGCGGGTGCCGATCGGCGCCGAAGATGGCGATCTCGTAGACCTTGCCGGTGACAAGGCCCAGGGTGACCGTGCGCACGCGGAAATCATCCGGGGTCGCGGCCGGTATCTTTGCCCCGTTGCTGGGGGCGCAGTCGGTCGCCCCGGCGGTGACGCCAACGATGTTTCCGGCCGTATCGAGACAGCCACCCTCGGTGACCTTTGCATCACCCGGGCTGCCCGTGACCGTGACCTTGCCGGGCAGTTGCTGGTGAACGCCGCCCAGGTCGAGCACCAGGACGCCGTTGATGAAGATGAAGAGATCGTCGTCGCCGTAGAAGGCGAGCGAGATGCCGTTGGTGCCGTCGTACACGAAGTAGTATCGCGCTTCGTCGGTGAAGTAGGAGTCGTGTTTGACGCCAGGCACGGCCGTGACCCAGCAGCCGTTGCCGAGCGGGTCCTGGTTCGGGCAGTCGGACTGGATCACGCGCGGCGGGAAGAGGTATTGGTCGCCCGTGCAGGTTGTCCAGAAGGGGGTGCCGTTACCGTGGTTCCAGTAGGGCCATAGGTTGCAGAGCGTGGCCTGGCTGGGGTTCAGTGTGTCGAGGGGGAAGAACCCGCCTTGGGCGAGGTGCGAGGTGCTGGCGTACTGGTAGACGTTCGACCCAACGGACGCCAGCTCGAGCACTGCCGTGAAGGTCTTGTTCACCGACGTGTCGTCGTTGAACCATTGATTGAAGCTGGCGGCGTTCTTGTAGGCCGGCGCCGTTCCTTTCCAGATTGGGCCACCTGGGGTGCTGGCGGTGTAGCCGGTCAGGGTGCCCGCGTACGGGCCGCCCGTGCTGGTGGTATTGACCGCGGTGCCGGCGGTCCCGCCCAGGAAGCCGCCGTTACCATTGGAAAGCGGACTGTCGTTGGCCGCCTGGGTGTAGTTGCCCGGAATCCGGCTCGAGTTGGCGATGTTCCAGTCGCTGATCTGACAAGCGCAGGTCGTCGTGGAGCCGGGCACTGGCTTGCCCTTGAGCAGGTTGGTGCCCACGATGCCCCAGCAACGCGTCGTCGAGTCGTTGCCCTTGGCCGGCCCGCCCGAGTTGGGGACGCAGATCGTGGTGGACGACGTCGAGCCGCCAAACCGCGTGCCCAGGAAGGGGAAGTCCGGGTGGCCGCTCGAGGCGGTGTTCTCGGGCTGGAAGTCACGGTAGATGATCGGCAGCTCGAGACATTGCCCCGAACCCGACTGGCAGGTCGAGGAGTCCTGCTGGGTCGCCGTATTGCAGGTGAACCCGCTCTCCTTCTTGCACTGGGATGAACAACCGTCTTTGTCCAGTCCGTTCCCATCGTCGCAGTCCTCGCCCGGATCCAGGTTGCCGTCGCCGCAGGAGGTGGTGCAGGCCTGTGTCTTGCCGCTCGAGTCCTGGCAGTTCGGTTCCTTGGTACAGGTCTTCGAGCAGCCCTTGCCGTCGCCATAGAAGAGACCGTTCACGGCCTTGCAGTCGCTGGGCAGGTTCTTCGGATCGGTGCCGCAGTCGCAGAGCTCAC
>JADGRD010000287.1 GCA_017881285.1 Pseudomonadota bacterium
GCAGCCGTCCGCTCGCCGAGGCCGAGCGCCGCTCTCCCGCATCCCGCCTTCAACTATCCGTCGCCCGTGCTGCGGCCGGCCCGCAGGAGGACTGAGCGGGCGTGGCCTTCGAGGCCTTCGACCTCGGCTAGACAGGCGATGGCGGGGGCTTGCTTGCGCACGGCGGAGAGGTCGTAGTCGAGGAAGGAGGTGCGCTTGAGGAAATCGCCCACCCCGAGGGGCGACGAGAAGCGCGCGCTGCCGCCGGTGGGCAGGACGTGGCTCGGGCCCGCGAAGTAGTCACCGAGCGCCTCGCAGGCCTCGTGGCCGACGAACACGGCACCCGCGGCCGTGACCGAGCCGGCCCACTTCCGCGCGTCGGCGAGCGCGAGGCCGGCGTGCTCGGGCGCCAATCGGTTGACCAGCGCGACCGCGGTCGCGACCTCGGTCACGATGATAGCCACGCCTTGCCCGGCGAGGGCCTTCTCGGCAATGGCCCGGCGGGGAAGGTCGGCGAGCTGGCGGACGAGCTCGACATCCACGCGCGCGGCGACCTCCCGGCCCACGGCGATGAGGATGGGCACGGCCAGCACGTCGTGCTCGGCCTGGGCCAGCAGATCGGCGGCGACCCAGGCCGGATTGGCGCTTGCGTCCGCGGCGATGACCACCTCGGTGGGGCCAGCCACCATGTCGATGCCCACGTCGCCGAAGACCAGGCGCTTGGCGGCGGCGACATAGGCGTTGCCCGGGCCCACGATCTTGTCGACGCGCGGAACGCTCACGGTGCCGTAGGCCAGGGCCGCGATAGCTTGCGCGCCCCCGAGAACGAAAACCCGGTCGACGCCAGCCTCGCGAGCCGCCGCCAGGGTTTCGGGCGACGGGCCGGGCGTGGTCATGCAGACCTCCCCGACGCCGGCGACCTTGGCTGGCACCACGGTCATGAGCACGCTCGAGGGATAGCGGGCCGTGCCCCCGGGAACGTAGACGCCGACCCGGCCAAGCGGCGTGAACCGGCAGGCCAGCCGCACGCCGTCCTCGACGGTTTCGTAGGACGTGTACCGCTCGCGCTCATGGTAGCTGCGAATACGCGACGCGGCCTCGGCCAGGGCCTGCCGTACGTTGGCGGGAACCCGCGCGACCGCCGCGTCCCAATCCGCGACCGCCAGCTCGAGGTCGGCAAGCTCGCGCCCCTCGAAACGCCGGGTGAGCTCACGCACGGCCGCGTCGCCGCGGCGACGCACATCCGCGATAATGGCGCGCGCGCCGCTCTCGATGGACTCGGGCAGCAACACTGACCGGTCGACCAGGGCCTTGAGCTTCCGATCGAATTCTGGCTCGCCCTCGCTGATCGTGCGCAACATGCGGACAACCTACCGCCGGTGGGCTAGGCACGCCAGGCCCGGCTGCCGGCCGTGGCGCCCGGCACGACACACGGCCGGACGACCACCCCTTCCCTGCTTCCTATTACTTGCCGGACTTGGCGGCACGGCGGGCGGCGCGGAATTCCTTGATCTTCGCCTTGGGCATGTCCTTGTGCTTGGCGCAGACCATGCCGAAGACCGGAGCGGCGACGCCCGTGCAACCGGGCACCGGACAAAGTTGCTTGGGGCGGCGCTTGGCGGGACCGGCGGAAACCGCGGCGACGGCGGCGCGGGGCGGCCGGCCGCGACGGCGCGGAGCAACCGCGCCTCCGCCGAACGCGGCGGTGACGGCCTGTTGCACGCGGCGGACGCTATCGGCCTCGACCGCGCCCACGACCTGATTCACGAATTCCTCAACCAATGATCGGATGTCTGTTGCCATTTGTCTCTCTTCCTGAATTCTTGTGAAAAGCGCGGTGATGATGCCCCGAAAGCGACAAAAGTAAAGGGTAATTTTCCCTTCGATTGGCGGATTGGCCCAATGGACAACGACCAGGACCACGGCCACGAAGGCCGCGCTTTGGCGTGCGAACCAATCAAGAAAAGTTCTGTTATTCCGGCAACGTTCGTTGCTTGCGTGGATAGTCGCGGGATTGCGGCCGCACAAATGCACTTGACCACAATCGGTCCACTGGAAATTATGGTTGCGTCATGGCCAGCAGAGTACCGTTCAAGGCGGGTGGCTTCTTGTCGTTGTTGCGTTCGGGCGATGCGCGCGCATTGCTGACACGCTACTCGGACATCGCGCTGGCTCTGCTCGTCGTGTTGAGCGTGGGCATGATGATCGTGCCGCTGCCCACCGTGGCGCTCGACCTGCTCATCTCGCTCAACATCGCCGCCGCGGTCACCTTGTTGCTCGTGACAATCTACGTTGGCGACGCGCTCAAGATCGCGACCTTCCCCAGTCTCCTGCTGCTCACGACTCTATTTCGTCTGGCGCTCGAGGTTTCGGCCACGCGGCTCATCTTGCTCAAGGCCAATGCCGGCCAGGTCATTGCCGCTTTCGGCGGTTTCGTCGTCGCCGGCAATCTCGTCGTGGGCGTGGTTGTGTTCCTGATTCTCACGACGATTCAGTACATCGTCATTGCCAAGGGCGCCGCGCGCGTTGCCGAGGTCGGCGCTCGCTTCACCTTGGACGCCATGCCCGGCAAGCAGATGGCCATCGACGCCGAATTGCGCGCGGGCCACATCGATCACAACCAGGCGGGCCAGCGCCGCGCATTGCTGGCGCGAGAATCGCAATTCTTCGGCTCCATGGACGGCGCGATGAAATTCGTCAAAGGCGACGCCGTGGCGGGCATCGTGGTGTTGCTCGTCAATATCGTGGGCGGCCTGCTCATCGGCGTGCTGCAAAAGGGGATGGACCTCTTGCCGGCCGTGCGCACGTACACCCTGCTGACCGTGGGCGAAGGCCTGGTTGCCCAGATCCCCGCCCTGGTCATCTCGACCGCGGCCGGCATCCTCGTCACACGCGTCTCGTCGGAGGAAGAAGGCGGCCACCTGGGCGGCGACATCGGCCGCCAGATCCTGGCCCAGCCCAAGGCGCTGGCGGTCGCGGCGGCGCTCATGGCCGGGCTTGCCGCCGTCCCCGGCCTGCCCGCCCTCCCCTTTCTCATCCTGGGCGCGTTGCTCGGCCTCCTCGCCTACAAACTGATCAGGACCATGGCGGCCGACGACCGCGCGGCTGGCGACTCCGCGCCAGCGGGAACACCGCTCCTCGTGCCGATTGGCATCACCCTCTCCCCCGCGCTGGGCGAGGAGTTGCTGCCCGCGCGGGGACCGTCGCGCCTGCGGTCGGAGTGGCTGCCGGCCGTGCGCGCGCGGTTCTACGACGAGTCGGGCATCACCCTCCCGGCGATCGACGTGCGCATCGACGCGGCCGCTCCCGCTGCCAACGCGTACACCATTGCCGTGCAGGAGATCCCCGTGGCGACAGGCGCGATCCCCGACGGCGAAGCAGGTGCGAGCGCGCCTGCTGCGGGTGAGATCATCGCCCTAGACTTGCACCGCGTCCTGCGCCGGCACGGCTACCGCCTGGTCGGCGTCCAGGAAACCCAGGCGCTGCTCGACAGCCTGGAGCGCACGCATCCCGCGCTGGTGCGCGAGGTGGTGCCGCAACGGGTGACCCCGGTCTTACTCGCCGATGTTCTGCAACGCTTGGCGAGGGAGGGTGTTTCGCTGCGCTTTCTCGGCGACATTCTCACCGCTCTTTCCCGATGCCCACCGGGCGACAACGACGCCGCCACCCTCGCGGAGCGGGTGCGCGCGGCCTTGCAGCGACAAATCACCTTCCAGTACGCCGCGCCCGACGGCAGCGTGGGTGTCTATTTCGTCGATTCGATGATCGAGGAAACCGTGCGCGAGGCGATCCGCCGGACCGACACCGGCAGCCACCTGGCCCTCGAGCCGCAACTGGCGCGCGACATCGCCCAGGCGGTGGAGCGCGCCGTGAGCGGCGCGGCCCGGCCGGTCATCCTGACGAGCACCGACATCCGCCGCCACTTGCGCGGGCTGGTCGAAAACGAGCGGCCCGAGGTCGCGGTGCTGGCCTACCCCGAGCTTGCACCCGAGGCGAAGCTCGAGACCCTCGGCCACATCACCCTATCCGAGCCCTCTCTGTGATCTCCTCAGCCTCTGTGCTCTCCGCCTTTTCCTAATCCACTGGCATGTCCCGGTGAATATAGTGCCGGCCCTCCGGGCTGTAGTCGGTGGTGCACTGGCCCCGGCCGTACAGTAGCCAGCGATAGGTCAGCAAGCCCTCGACGCCGACCGGGCCGCGGGCGTGCAGCTTGTCGGTGCTGATGCCGACCTCGGCGCCTAGCCCGAAGCGGTAGCCGTCCGAGAAGCGCGTGCTCGCGTTGTGGAACACGCAGGCGGCATCGACCTCGGCCATGAACCGGGCGGCCGCCTCGGCGTCCTGGGCCACGATGGCATCGGTGTGACGGGAGCCGTGGCGCGCGATGTGGGCCAAGGCCTCGCCGATGTCCGGCACCTGCCGGATCGACAGCACCAGGGCGCCGTATTCCGTGTCCCAGTCCCGGTCGGTCGCGGCTTTGATGTGCGGGTGGCGCTTGCGGGTTTCGGCGCAGCCGCGCAGCTCGACCTTCTGCTGGGCCAGGGCCGCCACGACCGCGTCGAGCGCCGCGCCCGCGCCCGCGTCCCACAGCAAGGTCTCCACGGCATTGCACGCGGCCGGGTAGCTGCACTTGGCGTCGACCGCGACGCGCGCGGCAATGTCGGCATCGGCCGACTGGTGCAGGTACACGTGGCAGATGCCATCGGCGTGCGCCATGACCGGAATGCGGGTGTGGCCGCGCACGTGGCGAATGAACTCCGACGAGCCGCGCGCGATGATCATCTCCACCAGGTCGTCCATGCCGAGCAGGATGTCGACCTCGGCGCGAGCCTCGAGCAGGAGCATGGCCGCGGTGTCGATGCCGTGCTTGGCCAGCACCGCGTGCGCCACCGCGCAGAGGGCTCGGTTGCTCTCCGCCGCCTCGCGGCCGCCCTTGAGCGCCACCGCGTTGCCGCTCTTCCAAGCCAGGCTGGTGATCTGGACCAGCGCATCCGGCCGCGCCTCGAAGACCACGCCCAGCACGCCGAGCGGCGCGCTGACGCGCTTCAAGATCAGCCCGTGGTCGAGCACGCGGTGGGTGAGCGTGCGGCCCACCAGCTCGGGCATGCGGGCGAGCTGCGCGATGCCGTCGACCGTGGTGGCGATCTTCTTGGCGTCAAGCGCCAGGCGCTTGACCAGGGCGGCGCCCAGGCGGCCGGCCTTTTCCTCCTGGCGCGCGGCCACCATGTCCTTCGCGTTGGCCGCGAGCACGGCCTGCTGGGCCGCCGGCTCGGTTAGCGCGGCGGCGAAATCATGCAGAAGAGCGCTGCGCTCGGGACCGGACAGCGTGGCCAGCCGCCGGGCCGCGAGACGCGCCGCTTGGAGACTCTCACGAAGGTTCATGCGCGGGATTGTACCCGCACTTGGGCCGCCCGGCTCGCCAAGCGCGTGCGAAGCCTACGCTTCGCTGGCTCTGCCAGCCGAAACGTAGCCGAGCCTCGCGGGAGGGGATGGAACCTT
>JADGRD010000288.1 GCA_017881285.1 Pseudomonadota bacterium
CGATGGCTGCGGGCTGCGGAACGGTTCGGCCGGCACCAGCCCGCTCGGGTACGATGACCTGCGCAACGGCGGGCTGGGATTGCGCGACCACGAGTGTTTTCTGGAAAGAGCGGGCAAGGAGCCGACCCCGATCTCCCTGTCTAGCGCCGTGCTCAAGACGCGGCTGTGGGGCGAAAGCGGAATCATTATCACTCTCCGCGACATTTCCGAGCGCCGCAAGATCGAAGAGCTGCGGGACGGCGCCGAGCGGATCATGCGACACGATCTGCGCAACACCCTGACCGGTATCTACGCGCTCAGCACCTCCCTGGTCGGTGATCGCGCGCTCGGCCCGGCGCAGAAGGATCACGCCGTCATGATCCACGATGGCGCCCGGCTGCTCAACGAACAGATCGACTCGTATCTCTACCTGCGCTCCGTGGAAGACGGAGCCTTCAAGGCGCCACTCGAAAGCGTGGACCTGGCCGAGGTGCTGCGTAGCGTGCAGAGGAACCTGGGACCGCTAGCCGAATCCATGAATGTCCACCTCGCCTTCCTGGTGAACGGCAACCCGGCCGACGCCACGACCGTGCTCGACGTGCGCGGCATCCGGTCCATGCTCTTCGGCATCTTCGTGAACCTCGTCAAGAACGCCATCGAGGCCTCGCCCTTCGGCTCCGAAGTGTCCATCCAAGTGAAGACCGGCCCCGTCGTGGTTTCCGTGCGCAACCGCGGCGCCATCCCCGAGCAAATCCGCCCGCGTTTCTTCACCAAGTTCGCCACCGCCGGCAAGCGCCGTGGCACCGGCATCGGCGCCTACGGTGCGAGGATCATGGCGGAAGCTCTGGGATGCACCGTCGCGTTTACCACAAGCCAGGAACAGGGGACGGAAGTGGTGGTGAGGTTTCCAGGGGCGGGGACGGCGGAGGTTGACGGAGAGCGACGCCGAGACTAAGGACGATGGCCACGCCGAAAGTCTGCTGGTATCCGAGAACGCGCGCCGTGATGCAGTCGCCAAAGTCGCATTCAAGCGAGATGGGCGCTGAGGCACGCGCCACGATGTAGGGCATGACGAGCAGGCTGCCGACGAAATGTCCGCGGCGCAGGTCGGCGCCCAAGGCGCCCTCGACGCGGTCCTCGTCCCGCAAGAGGCTGGCCTGGTACCTGACGTCGAACGAATGGTAGTGCCGGCCGTGGCTGGCCCCGAGGGCGAGCACCAGGTGAATTCGCGTGGGCGACGCGGCCGACGGATGAAGGAGAGTAGGATAGGCCTCCAGTCGAGCCCGTATCTCGTTCTGGTGGCCGGTGAGGCGGTGGCTGACAGCCGGTGCGATGGCATCGGTTCTGGCACCGATCAGGAAGGCGAGCGGAAGTGGACGCATGCCTTCCCCCAGGCCCGCGCGCACCTCCGCGCCACTGTCGTTCAAACCCCAGTCGCCGGCGGCGTCGAGCCAATCGGTGGCCGCCACGCGCCCGCCAAGCCGGATGGGCAGCATCGCCAGGCCGCCCTTATCCGTGGCGAAGCCTTGCTTTGAGCCCTGGTCCGTTTCGATCTGGATCCGCGAGATGTCGTAGATCTGCGTCTCCGAGAATTGAACGACCCCCGCCCGCTGGAGTGGCCCGCCCGGCGCGCTCGGGACCGAGGCACACGCGGCCGCGACAAGAAAGCAGGCGGCGGGCGCCGAGCGCTTGAAGGCGTCGTGGGCTTTCATTCGGAACGCCATCGTCGCGCGGATCCTTGGCCCCGTCCATGGGTGGGGCGAGGTTGGCCGCTCACGGTCACGTCGCGGGACGTGGGTACGCTCATCGTGACGCCGTCTGTGTACCTGCCTGGAGCTCTCGGGAAGCGTGCGTAGAAGCTGCGTGAATGACTACCATCGGTCGGGGATCAGGCAGGAGGGTGTCCCCCGTGGTGAGCAAGATCGTGCGAACCTTATGACCGGCAGCCAAGCCTTGGCGTCAGAGCCTCTTGCCAATACCCAACACTCGCAGTTTCTTCTCGTTCTTAAGATCTATCTCGATGTCCCAGGACTTCGCTTTGGTCTCCTTGCTAACGATGCGTAGGTGTCCATTGTATTTCTTTCCACCCCTCAGGAATACGCGGCAGGGGTGATCATAGTCCTCCGTGAGCAGCTCCACCCGTGACGTCTCCAGGTCGAACTTGAACACTCCCACCCGGTGCGTCTCTCCAGAGGAGATGTCGACCTTCGCAGGATTCTTGGGCGGCGGGTAGTGTGTCGACCAGCAAAGCCGCTCCCCATCGACGACAAGCGGCGCGCTGGGCGTGATGAGCGCTTCGCGACCTAGCGGGGGCTCCATGATGTCCGCCTTGTCGTGTTCCAAAGTGATGTAGGCACAGCATCCCGTCAGAGGGAGCACGAAGTTGTTCTTCGCGTACGAGAGCGTGCCCGACTTCAGAGCGCCAAAGGGGCTGAGGCTCTCATTGAGGGCAAGTGGGGCCGACGGACCGGCACCGGCAGCTACCGCTCCTTGCCGCGTCTAGACGGGCAGAGACCGTCGGTGCTAGACGTCTGGGAATGCGACGAGATCAGAGCTATTTTTCGAGAGCGATCCTGGTGGCCGCCGTCCTCTCGTTCGGGGCCTGTGCCCACCAGCGGAGCACCCCGGACGTGACGGTGATGAGGACGGGACCGATCCATGCCTCGCTGCCCAACGATTGCCCGCTGACGTTTCTCAACAATCAACACATGGACATCCTGGCCAGCGGCTATGAGCAGCTTGCCATGATCATCTTCTCCGGCACCGCCCGCGAGATGGATCGTTCCGCGTCGGCGATCCCTGGCGCGGTGGCCGTTGGGGCTTGCAAGCTCGGCGGGGATACCGTCTCCCTCTTCAATACGATGGACACAGCCCGGAGCGCGGTCGTGCAGTTTATCGTCTGGAAATCACCCGCCGCGAAACCCGGGGGAAGCGGGACGGGGCAACCAGCCGCTCCCGGTCAGGGGATCTAGATAATCTCGCCTTGATTCACGAATGGGCCGAAGACCGCGGCCTCGACCTGGGCGCCAACACTATGCCGCTCTGGGATGGCACGCGCCCCGACTACGACTGGGCAGTGGCCGCGCTGGCGTCGGACGCGGCGGTGTGACGATGGCCGTCGAACAACGTGCGCGTGCGCGATGCGAAAATGATACCCCACTTCGGGGCGCCTGACTTCGGGCTACTTCTTGGCGGCGGGTTTGTCGCCGTCGGGCACGATGTCCCACTTTCCCCGCACGTCCATGGCGAGAACACAATCTGGACCGGCTTCACATCGGGTCAGGTGCTTTGTCTTGTTGGAGAACGAGACGAAGGAGCCTGCCGGGAGCTTGTGCTCCTTTCCATCGACGGTGAGAACCAGCGTGCCCGAAAGCACGGTGACGGAGTGGTTGGCCGTGTGGTGGTGAATGGGCGCCGAGAACCCCCCCACGAACTTGAGGAAGAAGTGGCTTGGTCCTGTGCTCGGATCGCCGTCGAGGGGTGCAAGCTGCACGCCGGACATGCCCGGCACTTCATTCCATTTGATGTCGGCGGTGGGCATGAACTCCGCCCCTGTGACCTTGGCCGCCTTGTCCGCCGCGCCGGCGGCAGGCGTGATGGCACAAAGGGCTCCGCTGAGCACCAGCAACACCGAAAGCGTGTTCTTCATGACGATTTCTCCTCGGACAAGTTGGAATCTCGCGCATATCGCGCGTATCCGCTCTACGGACGAGATGGCAGAGTGAATCTGCCTGTAGATGCCGGGCGCCAGTAGCAGGGTTCATCTCTTCTTCGAAATCAGAAGAGCCGCGCCTTGCTGAGCGGCAGCGGGCCAGTGGATCGTGGCCGCTTGCCGAGACCCGTGGTCAGGCGCTGGTAATGTCGTACGAGAAGATCGGCGAAGGAAACAGGAATACGCAGCCACTATTGGTTGCCAGCATGTTGTTCACGCCCATCTCGACGTGGCCCGGGGCTGTTGACCAGGCGTCAATCGTTGCGCTGTAGACTTGGTCCTTGCCCTGCTGGACCATTGTGAGCTGGAGCGGGTTGGGACTGAATGTGCGGTTGGCTGTCGTCTCGTTCGTGGGCAGGCCGGCCCGCCAACCGAAACGCCATTCGGCCCGCTCCTGCGATACCATCCCGATAGGCTCACTGCCGGCGAGTAGCACCGTCATTGAATACGAAATTCAGACCGTGTTACTCGCCGACATCACGCCCGGCTCGGCCAGCAAAGCCCATCCCTAATGATCGAGCCGCGCCCGGTAGAGCCTGGCCAGGGAGGGGCGCTCGTAGCCACCGCCGCCGTTGCGGATCAAAGCCCGCAAGCGGAGCGGACGGCTCCCGCGAAACCGCATTGCGCGCCGGTGACGTACGCCGCGCAGGTTGCGCCGTCGTTCGGGCATTCCGCGGTGTTCGAGCCGGTCCACGACCACCACAACCAGCTCGCTCCGTCCAGGGCGGCCTGGTCCATCTCGGCCCGGTACTCGCCGGCGGTGTCACCAGCGTAGTTGTCGATGCCGATTTCGATTGGATACTGCTGGGTCATCGCGAACTGGTGGATCGCCTGCGCGCCCGTGATGGTGCCGCTGCCGCCGAGCAGCAGTCCGCCCTGCCATGACTTGTACCAGTCCGAGGCCCAGTAGGCCTGCCAGCCGAACATGGTCTGGGGGTATCCGCCGATGACGACGGTGTCCACCGCGCGGATCGACGCGCCCTTCTCGATGATCGCGTAGAGGTCGCGGCCCTGGTAGTTGGTCATGACCTCCAGCGGCTCGATGTAGCCGGCGGTGCGGAACCACTGGATGTTGTTCTGGGCGGCATTGGCCCACTCGGTGCGTCCGGCCTCGGATTCGGGATCGGCGGTGCCGATGTACTCCTGCATCGCATCCAGGATGACGTGGCCTTTGTACTTGGCGACGAGGTCCTTCAACCACTGTCGCGACCACACCGCCAGATAGCAAGGCGCCGGCGTGCTCTTCGAGCAGGTGCCCGCGCCGGGAGCCGCGAGCGAGTAGAAGTTGCCCCCGCCGAGAGCGCTGCTGATGATGTCGTTGTTGGCACTGTCCCAGGTGAAGAGGGACAGCCAGAGGATCATGTTGTGCGAAACGGCGCGCGCTATCAGGGTGTCGAAGTCAGCCGGGGTCATGCCATTGGCCGCGTCGAGCGTGAGCAGGAAACGCATGGCGTTGACACCCATGGCGGCCGCGGCATCGATTGCCGCCGTTTGATCGATCGAGGCGGTGACCATCTCCGGACCGCGCGCGACGATGGGGGTACCGGAGATGTCCCGGATTTGGTTACCGATGAGCTGGATGGTGGTCGAGTAGGTGCAGTTGCCCGTACCGCCGCCGCCCGCGCCCGTGCTGCCTCCCGTGCCTGACGTTCCCGCCGTGCCCGAGGCGCCGCCGGTGCTGGTGCTGCCGCCCGCTGCAGGGTAGAGCTGCGACTGCGGCACGATCTGCTTGGTCTGGCTGCCTGATGACCAGGACAGCATGGCCAGGGCGCCGACGCTGTTC
>JADGRD010000012.1 GCA_017881285.1 Pseudomonadota bacterium
AGATCCAAGCCGGAGAAGTCCGGCGCCCCGCCACCGTACGATAGTGTGGCGTTGGTGACCGTCGTTCCCAGGAATTCGCCGTAGAGGATCAGGTTGCGGGCAATCGTACCGCCGAACGCGGCGCCATAGGTCGCGCCCATGCCAGAGTACGTATCGGTCGCACCGCCGTAGGTTTCCGGGGCAGTGAAGTAGCCGAGACCCGCGTAGACCCGCATGTAGAACCCGTCGTGTTGGTGGTATCCGTACCACGAAGCGTAGGCTGGTGCGGGTCCGTAGCCGGGCTGCGACCCATAGCCACGGCCATAGTACGGGCGCTGGGCAAACGCCGCGGATTCGCCGAGCAGCAGCGCGCCGCATGCCGCGGCGAGTAGGACGAACGGTCGTAGGGAGTGGCGCATGCGGATTCCTCCTGGATGAGATCTCATGGTTCTACTCTCGGGGACGACGCCCGTCGACAGGCGTTCCCCACATTCTAGACGGCTCCCGCGTCCTCGGCATTCACAGATACGACGCGGCGATGGCGGTTGCCTGTCCGCCGCAAAAACTCCGTGCGGACCCGGAACTCCTCGAATTCTGCTCGCTGACGCAGGTTGTGGCTCGCCCAAACCCCATCGGCATCACCTCCCGTACCGACGGTGGCGGGACCGCTGTGAGCGCCTTGCATTGCATGGACCCACTCCCGTTGCTCGACTTGGCTCCAGGACAAGGTTGCGGTAGCAGTGGATGACTCGATAGCGACCTGCCGAAGTCCACACAACCAACGTCTCTTCCCACCCAGTTGTGCTACTTGGGCAGCAGCGATCCGATCGCGGAATACCAATGGTCGGCCATGAACTTGTAGCCGGTCGTGTTCGGGTGAATGCTGTCCGAGCCAAGCATCGTCGACGCAATGAAGCCAGTGTACATGTCCACGAGAGCGACGTGCTTGCCGGCGGCGGCGCGTTGCTGCACGATGCCAGGGATCGCCTGGTTGTAGGCCTTGATCACGTCGTTGGTACCGTATCCCAGTGGGATGATCTGGGCGACCACCAACAGGGCATCGGGTGCGTTGGTGATGATCTTGTCGAGGAGCCCCGTCAGGTCGTTGGTCATCTGGGTAGCGGTCAAGCTGCCCTGATCGTTGGTGCCGATATGAAGCAGAATGATGTTCGGTATGCCACCGCTGCCGCTGGCGAGAGCTGGGCTGGGGATGACCGTCGCGATTCCCGCATTGCCGCCGCTGTATGGAGTGACCTCCGAGATGCCCCAGCCGCTGTGGCCTTCGTTGTTCTTGGGGAAGGTCTGGCCGGAAACGGTGTTCGGTCCATTCGAGAGCGATCCCGTGAAAGTAATCTTCTGCCCCCCAGCCACGGCCGACGCAAACAGCGGACCGCGGTACCCGGCATTGCCTTCGTCGTTCACGCCGTAGGTTATCGAATCGCCGAGCGGCAAGATCTTGCAGGCAGTTCCGCCGGATGGACAGGGTTGGTAGCCTCCAGTACCACCGGTCGAGATCGTGTCGACCTTGGCCTCCGGACCGGCCTCGGGGAGGCTCGGTCGTTCCGCGCCCGCCTCGAATCGGCTGTTGGCATCGCCAGGGCCGCCATCGGCGAAGCTGCTTCCACCAGTTCCGCCAAGTGCGCTGCTTCCACCGGTGCCGGGGGAGCCACCGTTTCCCACCCCACCTCCAGTGGCGGCCGTACCACCTTGGCCTGTGCCGCCTCCCGTGGCCGTCCCTGCCGTGCCGCCGCTGGTCATGGTTCCGCCAAAGCCGGTCCGCCCTCCGGTCGCGCTGCTCCCCGCGGTGGCCGAGCTGCCGCCGGTCCCCGGACTGCCACCCAAGGTCGAGGCACCACCGGTTCCCGACCTTCCGCCCGTCGCCGCGCTGCCGCCTGTCGCCGGGTTACCCCCTGTCGCCGAACTCCCACCCGTGACCGAGCTGCCACCTGTGGCCGTGTTGCCGCCAACGGCCGAACTGCCGCCAGTGGCCGTCCGACCGCCACTCCCGCCGGCTGTTCCGCCCGTGCCGCCGGGCGCGCCGGCATTCTTCTGGTCCGAGCACCCGGTGAGAATTGCGGCAGTTAGCGCTACAACGAACCAAGGCTTGTTGAACATTTCCTATCCCCTGTGCCTCTTGAGTCGTCGCCGGTGCCACAAATCGGCTCAGACCCGAGTATAGGGCAAGTTGATGATACGTAGATAGGATCCCGTGGCGTCCGGAAATAGCTCGCGGGAATTCTGGCACAAATTCGCGGAAGCAGGTCGGTCCGACGAATGAAGGGACTGTGTAAGATCCTGATTCAGGGAACGACCGTGATGGCTCCCGACATGGCCGCGCCCGCCGGGTTGCCGTGGTCCAGGCAGTAGTAGCCGTAGAGGCCGGTGCTGGTCAGGGTGAACGCAGCGGTCGCGTCCGTATCGCGATGGTAGAGAACCAGCTCGGGACCGCACGCGGGGGTCAGCGGGTGGACGATGAAATCCCCCGCGAAGGTGACGGTCTGGCCCGAGCGAATCATCAGGCACTGCGGGTCGTAGCTGTAGTTCTGGAAGTGAACGGTGCGGTCGGCATCCGGCGCGGTCCGGTCGGTGAAGGTGTCGCAGCCGGCATAGGCCAGCGAGCACGGCGGCCCGGCCTCGAACGCGCCGCCGGATTCGAGGCCCGCCAGGCCTTCATCCTCGACGCTCCTGTCAACGACGAGGTCCCCCTCACCTCCGACGAGCGCCTGGTCGTTGTGCCGCAGGGCGTCGGGCGCCCCCGTCGACGAGCTGGCGCCGCAGGCCGAGAGGGCGGCTAGGCCGAGGCCCAGCCACCCGACTCTTGCCACGTACCGTGCACGACCCATCGGCCACACCCGGCTAGCCTACGGTTTCGCGATCTGTCCGCGGATCTCGCCCCCCGGATTCGCTGCGGTGTGCGCGTTGATGTAGTACCCGCCGGCATTGAGGTTGGTGAGGTCGGCCGTGGTTACCGACTGGGTGCCCTTGGCGCCGGCGGTGGTGAGGGTCAGCGGATAGAGGACTGCACCGTTGCTACCCGCGGCGCCCGTGTGAATGTGCGAGGCCGTTGCGGTCAATCCGGTGAACACCGCCTCGTACCGCAGTGTCGTGCCCGCCGGATCGAGGATGAACTGCGCCCCGCCGGTGGCCGTGGTGGTCACCGGGGGAACTTCATTGGCACCGGAAAGCGCCGCGGAGTAGAGGACTTCGCCTGGCATCATGAGCTGTCCGCGCAGCTCGCCGCCCGGATTCGCCGCCGTGTGCACGTTGACGTAGAGGTGGCCGTCGGCGAGATCTTGCACGTCCGCGCTGGTCACGGCGACCGTGCCGTCGATGGTCGAACCGAGCGGCGTGAGGGGATAAAGAACCCCGCCGGAAATGGCAGCGATGGCCTTGTGGATGTGCGCATTGGTCAAGGTCAGGCCCGTCGTCGTCACGTGGTAGCGCAGGCTCGTTCCGCTGGCGTCGAGGATGACGGCGGCGCTGCCGGTCCCCGTGGTGGTGACCAGCGGCGTTTCCTGGCCACCGGTCAGGTGCGCAACCCACAGCGAATCGCCGGGACGCAGGATCTGTCCGCGGATTTCGCCACCGGGGTTCGCGCTCGAGTGGACGTTGACGTAGAGCATGCCCTGCTCGAGGCTGTCGGCCTCGCCGGCGGCGAGGGTCAGCGTCCCGCTCATGTCGGTGGAGAATGGCGTGAAGGGATGAATCACCGCTCCATTCTCGCCGGCCGCCGCCAGGTGAATGTGCGAGGCGGTGCCTCCCACCACGTTGTGCGAGACGTGATAGGCAAGCTGGGTGCGGTCCGTGCTGAGCGTGAAAGTCGCGGAGCCAGTCGCGCTGGTCGCGACCGGCGGCACCTCTTGCGCGCCACCAAGAAGCGCGACGAAGGTGACCCCCGCCCCCGCCTCCCCATTGCCACCTTCCACGGCCCCGGTATCGACCGCCGCGACATCGAGCGCACCGCCGTCGAGCCTGCCGGCATCGACCGCCGGTTGTGCTTCATTCGTTACTGTCGTGTCGAGGGGAACGTCCGGGGCCGCCGGCGCATCCGCGGGCACCGGCACGTCCGGCGCGGGTGCCTCGACCGCCGTCGCGCTATCGCGAATCGGCAAATCGCTTGCCGTGGGCAAATCGCTCGTCGGCGCGGCATCGGTCTTGGCATCGCTCCCGGCGTCGCGACCAATCGCCGCGTCCGGGGGCTCGCCGCCATCACTGCCGCAGGCCGCCCCAATGATTCCCGACAACAGGACGCACAACCCAAGTCTCTTGCTCATGATTCTCTCTCCTAGATCAAGCCCCCGCCGGCCATGGTCGCGCGTTCTTGACACAACATGGTCAACGGAGAGGGTAAAGCATTCGCATGCGGACCTATGGATGCACGGAACTCGGCAACGGTAACAAATTCTCTGGGTCAAAACGGTCATGGCATCACAGCGGAAGGCCGGCGGCCCGATCATTTCTGTAACCCGCCGCCGATTCCTGCATCGTGTTTCACCACCTGCACGCAGGCCCAACCAGACGGAGGTCTTCCCTGATCACCAAGATCCTTCTCGCCTTCGCGGCCATCGTGGTCGTGTTCTCGATCGTGGTCGCCACGCGGCCGGCCGAGTTCCACATCGCGCGTTCCATCGCGCTTGCGGCTTCCCCCGAGCGCGTCTACGCCGAGTTGAACGATCTGCACGCCTGGGCCGCCTGGTCGCCCTGGGAGAAGTTGGATCCGCGGATGGAGAGAACGCACACGGGCTCGCCCGCGGGAGTCGGCGCGGTTTACGCGTGGAAAAGCGAGAACGGCAAGGTCGGGCAAGGCCGCATGACCATCGAACGCAGCGAGCGGCCTACGCTGGTCGAAATCAAGCTGGAGTTCATCAAGCCCTTCGCCGCCACGAATACGGTTCGCTTCACCACCACACCCACCGTCGAGGGCGCCAAGGTGACGTGGGCCATGGACGGCCGCAACGGCTTTCTGGCCAAGGCCTTCGCGCTGGTCATGGACATGGACAAGATGGTGGGTGGTGATTTCGAGCGCGGCCTCGCCAATTTGAAGACCGTGGTCGAGGCGGGGCCCGGACCGGGCCCGACCGTGGCGAGCGAGCCCGCGACCAAGTAGCGTCACACCCGCGCGGCATGGCGGTCGCGAGCTCGCACCGTCCTTGCGGTCGTGTCCCCCATTGGGCGGCCTCCCCGCGGCCCGCGACTCATGGTACCGTGGAGCGGCCAGACGACTTGGAACGCTGCAGGAAGGCACCCATGCATCCCAATGCCGCGCATTTCGCGAAGCTCTTCGTCCCGGCCCTTTTCCCCCTCTTCCTCGCCGCGCCAGCGGGAGCGCAAACCGTCGTGGATCCGGTCCGGCACACCGACTGGAGCCAGGCCGGCATCCCCGGCGGCATTCCCCACCGGACCACGAGCTGCGCCAGCTTGACCGCGGGGGCGACGGTCGATCAGATCAATGCCGCCATTGCGGCCTGCCCGAGCGGGCAGGTCGTGTCCCTCGGCGCCGGAACCTACAACCTCGCCTCCGGCATCGACTTCGACAACCACAGCAACGTCACCCTGCGCGGCGCGGGGCCTGACCAGACCAAGCTGGTGTTCAGCAAGAGCATGAACTGCTCGGGCATGGGCGGGAACATCTGCATTCGCAACAGCAAGAACGACATCAATTGGGGCGGCGGGCCGAGCCACCTCGCCAACTGGACCGCCGGCTACGCCAAGAACACCACCCAGATCACGCTCGACAGCACGACGGGCCTTGCGGTGGGCAGCGTGCTCATCCTCGACCAGCTCGACGATTCCGCCACCGACACCGGCGGCATCTGGATCTGTCAGACCGACAACGTGTGCTCCGACGAGGGCAGCGGCGGCGCGGGCCGTACCGGGCGGGCGCAGACCGAGATGACCCGGGTCACCGCCATCAACGGCAACACCATCACGATCGCTCCGCCGCTGCAAATGCCCAACTGGCGCGCGTCGCAGAGCCCGCAGGCGTGGTGGGCCAATACCACCATCACCCTGTCGGGCATCGAGGATCTGGCCATCGAACACACCGCCAGCGACGAACGCTCCGGCACCTTCTTCTTCAACGCGTACAACTGCTGGGTCAAGAACGTCAAATCCGTGGGCAGCAACCGCAACCACGTGTGGATCTACCTCACCGCCGGCAGCGTGGTACGCGACAGCTATTTCTACGGCACCAAGAACGCGGCCTCGCAGAGCTACGGGGTCGAGTCCTATGGCGGGGCGAACAACCTCGTCGAGAACAACATCATCCAGCACATCACCGCGCCGCTCATCGACGGCGGCGCCACTTCGGGCACGGTGTTCGCCTACAACTACGCGATCGACGACTACTACGCTGTGTCGCCGGGCTGGATGATGGGCTCGAACCTCTTGCACGGCGCCGGCAGCGCCATGTCCTTGCACGAGGGCAACGAGGGCGCTGGCTTCGAGCCCGACGACGTGCACGGCACGCACAACTTCATCACGGTTCTGCGTAATTACTTCAATGGCTGGGAAACCGGCAAGAGCGCCCAGACCGTGCCGATCAACATCTACGCCTTCGGCCGCTACATGAACATCCTGGGCAACGTGCTCGGCAAGGTCGGCTACCACGACACCTACGAGTGCAACATCTCGGGCGCCGGCTTCGACACCGCGATCTACCGGCTCGGCGAGGCCACGCAGACCGCGCCCAGCGATGCGATGGTCAAGACCACGCTCTTGCGCTGGGGCAACTACGACACGGTGACCGGGGCCGTGCAGTGGAAGGAGACCGAGGTGCCCTCGGGCTTGAGTCAGTACGCCAATCCCGTGCCCGCGCAGCAGAGCGTCCCGAATTCCTACTACCTCGCCGGCCAGCCCGCCTGGTGGCCGGCGAGCATCCCCTGGCCGCCCATCGGTCCCGACGTCACCGGCGGCGACGGCCCCGGCGGCCACGCCTACAAGAACCCAGCGCACGTTTGCTATGACAACACGGCCAAGGACAGCAGCGGCATCCTGAATTTCAACGCCGACAAGTGCTACGCCGCGAACAGCACCACCGTCGACGGCGGCGCCGGCGACACGGCTGCCAGCGACACGGTCATCAGCGACGCCCGCGTGGAGGCCGGCCCCGGACCGGACGCCGCGCTCGGCGACAACCGGCCGGCTGACCTGACCACGACGGACGCGGCTGGACTCGCCGATGCGGGCAATGTGGGCAAGGACAGCGCCGACTCCCTCACGGGCCCTGATGCTGCGCCTGACCTCGGCGCGGACACGGCGAACGGCCCGACGAGCGACGCCGCGGCGGACTCGAGCGGGGCGCCGAAGGCCGACGGCGCCGCCACCCTGGCCGACGTCCTCGCCGGCGACACGAGCGTGTCCCCGGATGCAAACGGAACCGGCGGCGCGGGCAAGTCGAGCGGGTGTTCGTGCACCCTCGGCGGCCGAGAGCGCCTCGACCTCGCCGCCGCGCTCGCGCCTCTCGCGCTGCTCGCCCTCTCCCGACTGCGCCGGCGGCGCCTCTCGGTTTCGGTTCCGCCTACTGCCTAGCCAGGCTCCAGGGTCCGGCGCCCGTGGCGGAAAAGTACAGCCAAAGGAAGCAGTAGAGGGCGGCGCGCACCCGGTCCGTCCCGAAACCCATCGCCGAGGCTCAAGCGGCCTCGCGGTGGTAGTAGTTGAGGATGCTCACGCAAGCCCCTTCGCCGGACGGGTTTCGCACCCGCTGGACGACACACCGAATTTCATGTATTCATCGCATGATTCACTCCCTTCGGACCAGCGCATGAGCACATTCGTTCCCAGCCCGCGAAAGGGAACTCAGGCCTTCAACTCTTACCAATGCACAAAGGAGATCCACTATGAAGCGTTCCGTTCTTGTATTGCTTCCCCTACTGGCTGGATGCCTCGGCTCCGGCTATCCGATTGGCGTCATCTACACCGGCACCAATATGCCACATCAAATGGACCGCATGGAGGCCACTGGGCCCGCCCGCACCGGGGACAAAGTGGGTCAGGCGTGCGCGACGGGAATCTTGGGCGCGGTCGCCTGGGGCGATGCGAGCCTCGACGCCGCGAAGAAGGCCGGCTCGATCACCGAAGTCCATAGCGTCGAGTTCAAACCAACCGTGGTGGCTTTCGGCATCTATTATCAAGCCTGCACCGTCGTGCACGGCAAGTAGAGCCTCACGATCGTTCGAGAAACACACTCTCCAAGTCCGGATCTCGGCGGGCGACCTTACGATACGTGGGCTCGAGGGCGATGGCCCGCGGGAAAGCGCTGGCCTACTCGAACAGCTCGACTTGGGGGAGCACCGACAGGTGCTATCGGCAAGCCGGCTGCCGATGTTGCCACCTTGCGCAGAGTCTGGCGGCCGGCTATCACCAGCGCGGTGTCAGCCGTCGAGCTACTCGCGCCCGCGAAGGACTTGGAGACCGGAATCGCCGCCATCGATTGTGGGGCGGATGCGGTGTACGTGGGGGCGACGTGCCCATCCTCCAAGACGTGGGCTTGCTGGAATGCGATCTGCCGCCCCTGCCGCTCATCGCGAGCACGCAGATGCACAGCCACACGCCGGAGCGCGTGGCGTTTCTGGAGAAGGTCGGTTTCGCGCGCGATCTTGGCGCGCGAGCTTGACCTCGACGGGATTCGCGCGATTCGCCGGGCAACCGCCATCGAGCTGGAGGTCTTCATTTTTGCCTACCTGGGTGCAGAGCAGTGCAGCAGTCAAGTTGCGTCAGGCCGTGGCGAGAACCCCTCGGCGACGCAAATGATCGACGTGCTCTAGCAAGTGCATCGCCTCGAAATGCTCGCGGGCGGCAGGGTTGGCGTGCAGGTACGCGCAACGTGCGGCCTGCATGAAGATGTCGAGATCGAAGTCTAGGCGAACGGCACACTTTGCTGCACGCTGCATCGCCCTATCCGCATCTGCCACCATCGCATCTCGGGTGCTATCCGACAAATCAAGAGTGACCAATGCCTTTGACCCCTGCTTCTTGACCTTCATGACCACAACCCTCCCAACACACAATGAGCACGGATCGCGTCCGGTCAAGGCAGAATAACCGCGTCACCACGGTCGTCAGTCCTGGAGGGAAGGTCCATGCTCCACTACGCTCGCCGACCGACGACCCCCAGTGGCGGGCTGAGTCATGGGACATGATGCTGGCGTCGGCTGCGGTCTGCCCTCCACCCTGTTAGTCGCGTCTGCGGTTGCCGAAGATGCGCAGGAGCATGAGGAAGAGATTGATGAAGTCGAGGTAGAGAACCAGGGCGCCTTGCAGGGCCATCTTGGTGTACGCCTCACCCTCGCCGGCCTGGGCGCCCAGGGCTTTGAGCTTGCCGGTGTCGTAGGCCGTCAGTCCCGTGAAGACGATGACCCCGGCGAAGGTCGTGAGCCAGTAGAGCATCGGACTACCGAGGAAGATATTGACGATGGACGCCAGGATGAGGCCCACGAGGCCCATCATGCAGAAACTGCCGAGACTGGCCAGGTCGCGCTTGGTGGTCGCGCCATAGACCGAGAGCCCCGCGAACATTCCGCCGGTGACGAGAAACGTGCTGCCGATCGAGCCCGCCGTGTAACGAAGGAAGATGACCGAGAAGGTCACCCCGCTCAAGGCCGCGTAGCCGAAGAACATGGCGGCCGCCGTGCCAGCGCTGACTCGCGCCGCCACAGGCGCGAAGGCGATGACCAAGAGCAACTCGGCGACGAGAAGCACGGGAAAGACGAACGCGTTGCCAAAGATGAAGGCCAGCGCACTCGGACTCGACACAACCGCCACCGCAACGAGCCCGGTCGCCCCGAGCCCGAGGCTCATGAACAGGTGAACCCTCTGCAGGAAGGCCCGCGACGCCTCCGCGCTCAGGGTGCCGAAGCCGGCTCGCGCCGTGCCTACACTCGCTTGACTGGTTCCTATCCATGCCATGGCGTTGTCTTTACCACGACTTTCGTTCGAGTCCTGTCACGCGCGGGCAAGATGCTGTTCGACCCGGTCAGGGTGTGCGCCCTTGCCACCTCCGGCAGGCAATCGCGCACGGCCACGGGCTTCTCGACAATGTTGCGCTAGTTCTTCGCCTGCTGCGCGGCGAGATGCGCCTTCCAGCGAGCCCGCCGCTCCTTCACCAGCCGGTGTTTCTTGTTGGCCAGTGCGATGTCGTGGGCCACGGTTTCTTGCGGCGGGATCACGAGCTCAGGGCCGAGCACCGGCGCCGGATCGATAGCGTCGCCGTCGCGGTGGATTTCGAGGTGCAAATGTGTGCCCGACGCCTTGGTCCCCGAGCGTCCGACGTTGGCGATAACCTGCCCGGCCTTCACGCGATCATGAATGGCCACGCGGTACGATTGCAGGTGCATGTAGCACGAGGAGATGCCCGGCACGTGCCGGATGCACACAAACAGGCCGCCCGGCCCCAACGCGGGGCGCTTCGTCGCCGCGAGCTCGTCGGGCGGCACTACCTGCGGTCGCACCCGCCCGGGCAGATCGAAGCCGGTGAACCACACCACCCCGTCGGCGATGCTGCCGATGGGCTCGCCCGCGGTGGCGTCGATGTCGAGCCCGCGGTGGGCGCGCACGCCCTCTTCTCTATCCTCGCCCGGCCCGCTCGGTGCCAGGCGGGGAATGCCCTCCAGCGGCGACACGACCTCGAAACCCAGGTCGGTCTTGTGCGGCGCGGTCGTCTTGTCCAGATAGCGATTGAGCATCCGCCGCCGCGCGGTGAGCGCGCGATCTTCCCCGCCGGTACCGCGCACGATGTCGCCCCAGCCGAAGTGCGCGACCGCGCTGCGATGGGGAACCGACTCGGCGAAGGCCTCGTCGATGGCGGGGTGCTGGTCCTGCCACATGGCGAGCATGGCCGCGCCCAGACGCAGGTTGATGAGCGAATTCTGCAGGCGCGAGAGCGCGCCGGCCGGAATCGGGCGGCTGTGCTCCTTCCACTCGCCACCCTCGCGCACTTGATAGCGCAGCCTGCTGCCGCGCACGTTGGCCTGGATCATGCGCGCCTGGATCTGCACAAGGCCCGTCCCGAACCCGGTCACCAGCGTGGGCACGCAACGGCTCTCGCGATAGACCAGCGCGCCCAGGAGAAACGGGTCGACGCCCGCCTCGCCCGCGACCTGAAGGATCTCCTCGGAAATGCGACCGAGCAAGCGCGGGCTGGCCATGCCCTCGCACATGCCCGAGAACGCCGCCCGGAAGCGCTTCTCGTCAAGTGGCGCGGGCGGGGATTCGGGCTCGGCCGGCCAGCGCTTCGGATCCTTCAGTTCGTGCACCCCCGGGCGCAGTAGTCCCTCGTCGGTACGCCGCTTGCGCGCCGGCCACGGCGTACGCTCGACGGCCGCGGCATCCGCGGCGAACGACGCCATGAGCGCCAGGGCGATCAGCGTGGTGTGGCCCACGCGCCTAGTCTGCCCGACGGGCGCCCGACTTGACTAGTTCTTCGCCCTAGATGCTCGACGCCACGCCGACTACGAAGCCGGTGCCGTTCGTGGCGGGCGCCACCGTTGGCAGCAGGCGCTCGGCAAAGGTGGCCTCGCCTCGCTTGCGCGGTTGATCGATCTCCATGTCGCGCGTGAGCAGCCACGAGGTGACGAGGCCAGCGGTCATGCCTAGGCTGGTCGCGGTCAGAAGCCCGCGCCCCGACGCGCTCCTGTCCTGAGCTGCCCAGTAGAGCCCCCCCACGAGCAGGCCGCCCGAGAGCCCGCCCAGGTCGATGAAGCGAACGCGCGCGATGGAGGGCGACACCTCGGCCCCAGCCAGAATGCCCGCTACCGCGCCGGCGTTGAGCATGATGGCCGACGACAAGAGCGCCGTGTCCGAGTGACCGGTCATCCCGCCCATGAACGTGCCCGCCACGGCCCCGCTCCACATGGCGGCCGATCCCATCAGCGACGCCCGCCCCGGGGTGGTGCCGTGGACCGTGCCCACGATGCCGCCCGCCACCGCGCCGACGGTGCCGGTGGCCAAGATAAGCGTTGTCACGGCTTTGCCGCCCCACTCCGACGAATAGGGCGAATGGGCCTCGTGCCACAAGCACCACGCGATGCCTTCCTCGATGCCGATGTAGAGCCCCGAGACGATCGACTGCGCGACGCCGTAGCGAAGCCGCACGCTGTGATCCAGAAGCGCGACGGCTCCGGCGGATGCGCCGGCGAAGAGGAGCGGGGGAGGGATGGCGCTGCCAGGGGACTTCGGCTCCGACCAAACATCGAGCACGATGCCGGCGTAGAGCCCGTAGAGGACGGCGTTGGTGTAGAGAATGGAGATCTCGTCGGTGGTACGGCGATCCTCGAGAAGCGTGGGGGCCGCCAGTTGTGCGTTCCGTGGCTGCGCCAGGACGAAGCCGCCCGCGGCCCAGGTGCGACAGGCCGCCATCATTTCCGCCGCCAGAAAGCGGCTGGGGGCGTCCGGCGCGGCATCGACAAGCGCGGCGAACTTCTCGGCGGCGGCGGCGAAGTTTCCAGCCAGCATCGCCGCGCGCGCCTCGCCGTATTGCGCCGACCACGCCGTGGGCTGCTCGGGCGCGACTCGCGGCGCGGCTTGGGCAGGGGCACGTCCGGCGGACAAGGCAATGGCAAGGGTAACGACAATGGTGAGAACTGACCTGTTCAAAAACATGGTTCACCCCACAGCAAGACCCCTGCCATTGGCTACGCCAAGCAAAACCACGGTTTCTGAAGTGGTGGATGCTGTGGGGTGTCAGCTTTCTACCATCGACCGGCCGATGCCATTTTCCCCCTTGACACCTGTGGATCCGCATAATACATTGCTCCTATCGGCTTTATAGGAGTTGATCATGCTCTTCGACGACAATTCCCTTTCCATCGGCGGGACGCCGCTTGTGAAGCTCGGCCGGCTCGCCGCCGGCACGAAGGCGACCGTGCTCGCCAAGATCGAAGGCCGCAACCCCGCCTACTCGGTCAAGTGCCGCATTGGCGCCTCCATGATTCGCGATGCCGAAGCACGGGGGGTGCTCCATCAAGGCATCGAGGTCGTGGAGCCGACCAGCGGCAATACCGGTATCGCGCTGGGGTTCGTGTGTGCGGCGCGCGGCTATAAGTTGACGCTGACCATGCCCGAAACCATGAGCATCGAACGCCGCCGCGTGCTCGCCGCCTTCGGCGCCAATCTGGTCTTGACGCCTGGACCGGAGGGCATGCCGGGCGCCATCCAGCGCGCCGAGGCCATGGTCGCGAGCGACCCCAGCCACTACTTCCTGCCCCACCAATTCAAGAACCCGGCGAACCCGCGCATCCACGAGGAAACGACCGGGCCGGAGATCTGGAACGACACCAACGGCAAGGTCGACGTGCTGGTTTCCGGCGTGGGCACCGGCGGCACCATCACCGGCATCTCGCGCTACTTCGAGAAGGTCAGAAAGCAGCCTCTCCTCTCGGTTGCCGTCGAACCGACCAAGAGCCCGGTACTTACCCAGCAACGCAATGGCGAGCCGCTCAAACCCGGCCCCCACAAGATCCAGGGACTGGGCGCCGGCTTCATTCCCGACACGCTCGATTTGTCCATCGTGGACCGGGTCGAGCAGGTCACCGACGAGGAATCCATCGAGACCGCGCGCCGACTGTCGCGCGAGGAGGGCATCCTTTCCGGCATCTCGTGCGGCGCGGCCGCGGCCGTGGCCGTGCGCCTGGCCAAGCTCGACGAGCTCGCGGGCAAGACCATCGTGGTCATTTTGCCCGACTCCGGTGAGCGCTACCTGTCGACGGTTCTCTTCGAGGGAATCTAGGTTTCTGAAGCTAACTGGACGCAGACCGCGACGACTTCCATGGCCTTGCGGACCTGGTCGACCGGTGGCCGCGTGGGTGAGATGCGGATGTTGCGGTCGTTCGGATCCTTGCCGAACGGATAGGTCGCGCCCGCCGGCGTGAGCGCCACGCCCGCGTCCTTGGCGAGCTTGACGACCTGGCTCGCCACCGGCTTCGCGGTGTCGAGGCTGACGAAGTAGCCTCCCTTGGGCTTGGTCCAGGTCGCCAGGTTCTTGCCGGAAAGCTCGCACGTCAGGATCGCGTCGACCGCGTTGAATTTGGGGGCCAGCAGCTTGGCGTGCGCCTTCATGATGCCGGCGATGCCGCCGGGGTAGCGGCCGAGGAAGAGCACATGCCGGTACTGTTCGACCTTGTTGGGCGTGATCATCTGCGTGCCCAGTAGCTCGCCGATCCAGGCGATGGTCTCCTTGCTGCCCCCGAGAAAACCGACCCCGGCCCCGGCGAAGGTGATCTTCGAGGTCGAGCCGAAGAGGATCACGCGCGTCGGATTCCCCGCCCTCTTGGCGGCGCCCAGTAGATCGGGGTGCGCGGGGGGCGCATCGTCGAGGTGGTGCACGGCGTACGCGTCGTCGGCGAAGATGGTGAAGTCGGGCGCTGCGGTCTGCATGCGGCCCAGGCGGCCGGCGACTGCCTGCGAGGTGGTGTCGCCGGTCGGGTTGCTGTAGGTGGGTACGTAGAGCATGCCCTTCACGCTGGCATCGCTCGCCACGATCTTCTCGATGGCGGCGATGTCGGGGCCATCCGCGGTCATGGCCACGGGAACCATGCCGATGCCCAGGCGCTCGAGCATGAGGAAGTGGCGGTCATAGCCCGGCACGGTGACGATGAACTTCACCTCGCCCTTGCACCACGGTGCCGTGCTCTTGGGCACGCCCTTGAGCATGGCCCACATGAGCGCGCTGCCTTCGAGAGCCAGGCTGGCGTTGTTGCCCACGATGATCTCGTCCGGCTGCACCCCGAGCACCGGGGCGAACAGCTCGCGCGCTTCCTTGAGGCCCGCGATACCTCCAGGATAGTTGCGCAGGGCCACGCCGCTCGGCGTGACCAGCGCCTTGTCGTCGACGATGGTCAGCATGGCGTTGGACAAGTCGAAGTCGTCGTCGCCGGGCTGACCGCGGGTCAGATCCAGCTTGAGGGCAAGGGCGCGCAGGGCATCGTAGCGTTCGCGTGTGGTGCTCATGGCTGTCTTCATCTGCCCGATCGCACGGCAAAAATCCAGCCCCGCGAATCCCCGCCCAGGTTGATTTTCCGACTAGGGGCTGTCCCTAATACGCGTACGGAAAAGGTGGCACTCGGGAGAGCGGCGCTCGGCCTCGGCGCGCGGACGCAGCCGCTACCCCCGCGGTCCGATGGGCAGCACCACACGGCCGTAGCTCTCGTTCAGGAGCTGCGCGATGCCAAGGTACATGGCGGAGAGGCCCGTGAAGATGCCTTCCCAGCCGGCGATGCGGGTGAAGGTTTCGCTGCCGGTCAGGTCGCCGGCGGCGAGCAGCCAGAAGAGAATGGTCAGCGAACCGAAGACCGTCACGAGCGCGTTGTTCGCCCGCAGCGTGCCGAAGAACATGAAGAAGGTGAAGAATCCCCACAGCATGAGGTAGGCGCCCATGGATGCCTTGTCGGCCGCCGCGGCCCAGCCCAGCTTGGGCAGCACCAGCAAGACGACCAGGCTGATCCAGAAGAACCCGTAGGAAGTGAAGGCCAGCGTGCCGAAAGTGTTCTTCTTCTTCCATTCCATGATTCCGGCGATGACCTGGGCGGTACCGCCGTAGCAAAGTCCCATGGCTAGGATCATGCTGGACAACGCGATGAGGCCGGCATTATGCAAGTTGAGCAGAACCGTGGTCATGCCGAAGCCCATCAGGCCAAGGGGGGCGGGGTTGGCGGTGGTGTCCTTGATCGCGGTCTCGACAGTTTCCATGCGTGCTCCTAGTTGCCGGGAATGCTGCTGGGTGGGGGTGCCCGGACAGTATCACGACCGGATATGGTGAAGTACCTGCGGCAGTGACGGGCACCTGCCCTCGGCCAGCCTGCCTTCGCGACACGTCGGGCGCGCAAGGCAGGGCACGATCTTCCCAGGTGGGTTGCATGAGCTGTCTGCCGGAGGCGTGGACTGCCCTACAAGAGCGAGACGCACGTGCTGCAACTTGTCTCCCGCAACCCCGCCGACGCTGGAATGCCTCTCGACCGTCGAGGCCAGTGTTCGCGCGGGGGCCGGCACGAAATAGCTCGGTCCGCGCGAATCAGGCGGTCAACCCCGCTCCGCCGGCCCGTCCAGGTGCGCGCAAGGACGTGGCGGCGCGGCGAGGCAGGGGTCCTCACACCGGAACTGTCCCCATCGAAAGGGCTATGCACTCGGCTGACGAGGTCAGCGCCGCCGGCGACGAACGAGGGA
>JADGRD010000013.1 GCA_017881285.1 Pseudomonadota bacterium
CGAAGAGTAGGAGGCCATCAGGGGGCAATGGACAAGCCCTGGAAGTTCACGGCCATGCGCGCCGGCATGGCAGCGTTGACACTGATTTATCTGCCATTCGTCCTGAGCGACGCGGGGGCACCAGAGTGGAGCGCGCCATGACGTCCCAGCGCTGGCGGCGAGAGCGTTTTGGCCTTCACGATGATCGTTGCGTTCGTGCTTTGGGCGGATGGCTGGATTCTCCAACCCTGGCTTTCACGTAGGCGGAAGTCCCGATACCCTGGCAACAAGTTCGAGAACGCGGCCTTCGGGCGGTTCTTCATTCGAGCAGCTCTCTTGGATGGCGGTGCGCCCGCGGGCGCCGGCCTCTCCTTCGCAACCCACGACTCTCGCTACGCCATCATCTTCGCAGCGCTCTCGGCCCTGATGATCCTGCTTCTCCCCAGGCCGAAGACCCCTGACGCCGCCACCCTCGGCCGTTGACGCCGCTCCCCGCCGCTTTCCGTCTGCACCTCCCCCGCTCCCCGTCTATACTCTCCCCCCGGTGATCGCATGAGCAAGTCCTCCTTCGAACGACGGGATTTCCTGAAACTCGGCGCTACGGGGTTCGCGGCTTCGGCCGTGGCCGCGGGATGCGCGACGGTGGCGGCGGAGCAGAAGCCGTCTACGCCGGTCGCCGCAGCCCCGGAGCCACCGAAACCAGAAGCCCCCGCCAAGCCCACCGGGACTGCGCGGCGCAAGCTGGGGCGGACGGGCATCGAGGTGCCGCTGGTCAGCATGGGCGTGATGAACGCGGACAACCCCAATTTGGTCAAGGCCGCCCTCGACGGCGGAATGTTCTTGCTCGACACCGCGCACGGGTATCAGGACGGCCGCAACGAGGAGATGCTGGGCACCGTGCTGCCTGGCCGCAAGCGCGACTCGTTCGTGCTCTGCACCAAGGTCTTCGTTAGCACCCTCGACCGCCAGACCGGGCTCTTCGGCCCCAAGACACGCGGCGAAGAGATCTCCGAGAAGCTCGACATCAGCTTGAAGCGGCTGGGCCTCGACCACGTGGATGTCCTCTACCTTCACTGCCAGAGCGCGCGCGAGGGCGTGCTGCACGGGGCACTCATGAAGGCGCTGGAGAAGGTGAAGAAGGACGGCAAGGCGCGTTTCATCGGCGTGTCCACGCACAAGAACGAGCCGGAGGTGTTGCGCGCGGCCGTGGAAGGCAAGCTCTACGACGTCGTGCTGACTTCCTACAACTTCAAGCAGGATCACCACTTGGAAGTCCAGAAGGCGATCGGCGAGGCGGCCCTGGCCGGGCTGGGCATCGTGGCCATGAAGACCCAGGCCGGCGTGTACTGGGACAAGGAGAAGACCAAGCCCATCGACATGAAGGCCGCGCTCCGCTGGGCGTTGCGCGATCCCAACGTGGCCACGGCCATCCCGGGCTTTACGACGTTCGATCAACTCCAGGACGACCTGATCGTGATGCGCGAGCCCGCGCTCACGCCTGCCGACGGCGAGAAGCTGCGCGACGAGAAGCTGGCCGGCCTCTTCTGCCAGGGCTGCGAGGAGTGCCTGGAGGCTTGCCGGCAGCACTTGCCCATCCCCGAGCTCATGCGCAGCTACATGTACGGCCACGCCTACCGCAATCGCGAGGCCGCGCAGTCGCTCCTGCTCGCCCTCGACCTGCCGCGGACGCCGTGCGGTGACTGCGACTCGTGCCCGGTAGTGTGCGCCAAGGGCTTCGACGTGCGCGACCGCATCCGCGATATCGCGCGCCTGCGCGACGTGCCGCGGGAGTTCCTCATTTGATGACGGCGCTCGTGCTGCTGGCGTTGCTGGCTGCCGCGCCAGATTCTGACAGCGCCAAACTGCTCCCGCGCATCGACGGCTGGAAGCAGTCGGCCGCGCCGGCGAGGTACACGCCGGAAACGCTCTTCGAATACATCGACGGCGGCGCAGAGGCGTTCCTGCAATTCGACTTCCAGGATCTGACCGCGGCGACCTTCGTCAATGCCAAGAAAGTGGAGGTCACGGCCGACCTCTACCATCAGCGGGACGCGACCCGCGCCTTCGGCATCTACTCGCAAGAGCGGCGGCCAGGCAGCACCAAGATGCCCGGCAAGCTGGAAGGCGTTGCCAGCGCCGACCACCTGGAATTCGTGGCTGGCGCCTACTACGTCAAGCTGGCGTTGCCCGGCGGCGGCGACGCGGCCTGGCTGCCCATGTTCGCCGAGAAGATTTCCGCCAAGTTGCCAGGCCCGCGCGAGCTGCCCGCGGTGCTGGCTTGCTTCCCCGACCAGGGCAGGAAGCCGCGCAGTGAGAAGCTGACCGCCCACGATTTCCTGGGGCACAAGTTTCTGCACGATGCCGCCGCCGCGCCTTACGAGATCGATGGCGCGCGCTTCCGGCTGTTCGCCGTCGAGGGCAAGGACGAATCCGACGTACGCGACATGGTCGCGGCCTTCCGCGCCGTCGCGAAATTGCCGAAGGCCGGCGTTCCAGGCGAAGGCACCGTCATGCTGAAGGACCCACTCAACGGCGAGGTCCTGCTCGCCTGGAGCGGCCGCTGGCTGTGGGGGGCCGTCGACGATCCGTCCCCACAGCGCAAGGCGCTGGTCGAAGAGCTCGGGCGGAAGCTGCTGCGGCGGTAACTGCCGCGGCCGCCCCCAACGCTCAGTCGGGTTGCGCGCGTGGCGCATCAAAGGAGTAACCTTGCCGGGTCTTCACGCGGGAGGGATGCTCATGATGTTCGCGGCTTTGGTTCTGGCTCAGATGTTTCGCCTCACGGTTCCGCAGGTGCTCCAGCAGACGCCAGTGGCGCCGGATGCCTCGCGCTATCACCTGTCCGAGTTCTCGGACGCCGTCGAGCGCGATGTCGAGCGGTGCATCTGCATGACCACGCGCATGTCGCCCGCCACGCTGAAGGCGGAGATCCTGCTGGTCAGCGACTGCGAATGCGGGAAATGAGTCAAAACCACAATTCTAGAACGCGAAGCTGACCGTCAGCTTGGGCGCGAGCGCCAGGTTCACGTGAATGGCCGAGCGGGGTGCAATCCGCGCGCTTGGCAATCGGCGGTTGGCTACCGGGCGAGCAAGCGGATGAGCGACGCGAAGTCGTCATCGCCCATGCCCTGCTCCTCGGCGCGCGCCAGGCAACCGCGCACGGTCTCGAGCAGCGGCAGGTCCTGGCGGATGCCGGCCTGGGCCAGGCGCATGTCCTTGTGCATGTGCTTGACGGAAAACTGCGCGGCGAAATCCCGCGTCTTCAATTTGGCCTCCTTGAGGCGCGCCAGCCCCGAATAGGCCACGTTCTTGGCCAGTACCTGAAAATAGAAATCGTCGTCGATGCCGGCTTCTCGCGCGAGGGTGAGGCTTTCCGAGAGCGCCTGCATCTGTCCGGCGATGTTGAGGTTCATGGCGAGCTTCAGCGCCGCCGCCTGACCGACGCTGGGCAGGCGAAAGCGCGTGTCGGACACCAGGGCCAGAAGTGGCTCGACCGCGTCCAGGGCCGCCGTGTCGCCACCCATGAAGAAGACGACCGTGCCGGATTCAGCGGCGGGTTTGCTGCCCGTGAACGGCGATTCCACGTAGGCCGCGCCGGTCGCGCGCACGCGCGCCGCGAAGGCCGCCGCGCTCGCCGGATCGATGGTGCTCGACTGGACGACCGCCTTGCCCGGGCCGAGCGCCGGCATGATGGCGTCGAGCACCGCCGACACCGCCGGGGGATCCGCGACCACGATGTGGGTCACGTCGGCGGCCGCGGCCACCTCACGAGGTGAGTCTTTCCACTGGGGCGCGTCCGGCTTGGGGGTGCGATTCCATACGCCGGCCAGCTTGCCCGCCCTGTGGTAGCGGGCGGCCCACGGCGTTCCGATGATGCCGAGTCCCAATACTCCGATGGATTGCATGCCCCGAGTCTACGCGAACCTGGCGAGCGCGGCGGCCGGCCGGATGTTTTGGCGATGGACAGGCCAGTGCGGGCGGGTGATGCTCGCCGGGCCGTGCATCTTCTGGATTTGAGCATCGACCACGCGCGCTTCCCCACGCGCGAGGCATACCCCTTCAACCTGCGCGTGGTACAGGGAACCTCGACGCTGGCCTTCGACACCGAGGTGACCTTCTTCGCGGGCGAAAACGGCTCGGGCAAGTCGACAGTGCTGCGCGCGCTCGCCCATCGCTGCGGCATCCACATCTGGGAGAATTCCGAGCGCACGCGGGCCAGGCCGAACCCTTTCGCCGAGCGCCTGTGCCAGTGCCTCGACGTTCGTTGGCGAAACGGCGCGGTGCCGGGCTCGTTCTTCGCCGCCGAGATCTTCCGCAACTTCGCCGAGCTGGTCGATGCCTGGGCGGCCAGCGACCCTGGGTTGCTCGCCTATTTCGGTGGATCCTCGCTGACCGAGAAATCGCACGGCCAGTGCAACATGGCGTTCTTCGAGAGCCGCTTTCGCGTACCCGGTCTCTACCTTCTCGACGAGCCCGAGAGCGCACTTTCGGCCCGCCGGCAACTGGAGCTCCTGCGCATTCTTGCCGAGGCCAGCGCGCGCGGGGACGCGCAGTTCGTGGTGGCCACGCATTCACCCATCTTGCTGTCGCTGCCGGGCAGTCGGATCCTCAGCTTCGACGCCTGCCCGGTGGCCGAGATCGCGTACCGGGACACGGACAGCTTTCGCCTGCACCGCAAGTTCTTCGAGAATTTATCCTAGATCACCGCACTCTTCTGTTTCCTGTCGAACATGGTCTTCATTCCCAAAGCTGGCGTGCATCGCCATCCGTGAGGAGCCCTCATGAGCAGCAAGCCCCTATCGAATCTCGAAGTCGCGCGCTCGGTGGCGTTGCGACCCATCGCCGACGTGGCGGCCGAGATGGGCCTCGATAAGGAGCACGTCGAGCTCTTCGGCCGCACCAAGGCCAAGGTCGAGCTCGACGCGCTGGCGAGCGGCAAGCGCAAGGGCAATCTGGTGCTGGTGACCGCGATGACCCCGACCGCGGCGGGCGAGGGCAAGACCACGACGACGGTGGGCATCGGCCAGGCCTTGCGCCGTCTGGGCAAGCAGGCGCTGGTGGCGCTGCGCGAGCCGTCGCTCGGCCCGGTGTTCGGCGTGAAGGGCGGCGGCTGCGGCGGCGGGCGCTCGCAGGTCTTGCCCATGGAAGAGATCAATCTCTTCTTCAACGGCGATCTCTATGCGGTGTCGGCGGCGCACAACCTGCTCGCCGCGCTGATCGACAACGAGATTTACTTCGGTAACGGCAAGGGCCTCGACCCGCGGCGGGTGGTGTGGCGCCGCACGGTCGACATGAGCGACCGGTCGCTGCGCAAGGTGGTGGTTGGTCTCGGCGGCACCACGAGCGGGGTGCCCCGCGAGGACGGCTTCGACATCGTGGCCGCCTCCGAGATCATGGCGATCCTGTGTCTGGCCCACGATGTGGCCGACCTGAAAGAGCGCGTGGGCCGCGTGGTTGTCGGCTACACGCACGACGACGCGCCGGTGTTCGCGCGCGACGTGGGCGCGGCCGGGGCCATGACGGTGCTGCTGCGTGCGGCCTGCAAGCCCAACCTGGTGCAGACCGTGGAGGGCGGGCCGGCGCTGGTGCACGGCGGTCCCTTCGCCAACATCGCGCATGGCTGCAACAGCATCCTGGCCACGCGCCTGGCGCTCGGCTACGCGGACTACGTGATCACCGAGGCCGGCTTTGGGTCGGATCTGGGCGCCGAGAAGTTCCTCGACATCAAGTGCCGCGTGGCCGGCCTGTGGCCGCGCGCCGTGGTCATCGTCGCGACCTGCCGGGCGTTGAAACTACACGGCGGCGTTGCCTTCAAGGACGCGCACCAGCCGAATCCCGCCGCGGTCGAGCGCGGCCTGCCGAATCTCGAGAAACATATCGAGAACATGCAGACCTTCGGTTTTCAGCCGGTCGTCGCCATCAACCTGTTTGTGAACGACGTGCCCGAGGAGATCGCGATGATCGAGAGCTTCTGCGCGGGCTGCGGCGTGCGCGTGGCGCGGTCGGATGCCTTCGCTCTCGGCGGCGAGGGTGTGGAGGATCTGGCCCGGGCGGTGCTGGAGGTCGTCGAGCACGGCCCGACCGAGCCGCACTTTCTCTATCCGTTGGAGATGGAGCCCGAGGAGAAGATTGCCACCATCGCCCGGCGCCTCTACGGTGCGCGCGGCGTCGCCTTCGACGGCAAGGCGCGCGCCGATCTCGAACGGGCTCGCCGCATGGGCCTTGCCCATCTGCCGGTGTGCATCGCCAAGACGCAGAATTCGCTCTCCGACGATCCTACCCGCCTCGGCCGCCCCGAGGGCTTCGAGGTCACCGTGCGCGAGGTGCGCCTGTCCACCGGCGCCGGCTTCCTGGTCGCCATCGCCGGCAATATCCTGACCATGCCCGGTTTGCCCAAGGTTCCCGCGGCGCTGTCCATCGATGTCGACAACGAGGGCCGGGCGAAGGGACTGTTCTAGGGTTACGAACCCGTAGGCGTCGCGGATGCCCCGATCCTGATAGAGTGGCCGGCACCTGGCCTCCACCCATGCCCGATGCAGCCCTTCCACCTCTCGCCGCTCCCGCCGGCCTTGCCCTCGCCGAGGGCGAAGATCTGCGCGCGGTGTTCCGGCCGGATCTGGACGACAAGCTACACTACGCTCCGTCGACGGTCGCGCTGACCTCGCGGCGGGTGTGCTGGCAGCCAGCCGGTGGGGCGTGGTCGTCCGTCGCGCTGTCGCCCGCGCTTCTGCTCGACCGTCGCGACTACGCTGGGCTCGCCGAGATGCGCGTTACCGACGGGGCGCGGACCGTGGCGCGCTTCTTCCACACCCTGGCCGCGGTCGAGGAGGCCACGCAATTCGCCGACGCCTTCGAGGCGCAGCAGGGCAGGGCGCATGCGCGGCCGATGACGCTGGCCGACGACGAGGACAGCGCGGAGCTGCCCATGAGCGGGAAGTTCCCGCTCTTTCGTCTCATGCGCTTCGCGCGCCCGCACCTCGGCGCGGTGCTGTTTGGCCTGGTCTTGACCCTGGCGAGCACGGCCGCCGGTCTTGTCCCTCCTTACTTGACCATGCCGCTCGTCGATGACGTGCTGGTACCGGGTCAGGCTGGGCAGCTGACCCTGGAGGCCGCGTTGCCCAAGGTGTTGCTCTACCTCGGCGGCCTGGGCGGCGCCGCCCTCGTGGCCTGGCTACTCACCTGGGCGCAAGGTGCGCTGCTGGCGTTCGTGACCGAGAAGGTGGCCGCGGATCTGCGCAACCGGACCTTCTCGCACCTGCAGAAGCTGAGCCTCGAGTACTTCGGCGGCAAGCGCACCGGCGATCTCATCGCGCGCATCAGCTCGGACACCGACCATCTCTGCTCGTTCCTTTCGGACACGCTGGTCGACTTCATCACCGACGTGCTGATGATCCTCAGCACCTGTGTCGTACTGGTCACGCTCGATCCGCTGCTTGCGGCCGCGGCCATCATTTCCTTTCCCCCCATCGCCTGGCTCATCATCCGCATCCGTGGCAGGTTGAGCCACGGCTACTTGCGTGGCGGGCGCGTGTGGTCGGCCATGACCAACATCCTGGCTGACACCATCCCCGGCATCCGGGTGGTCAAGGCCTTCTCGCAAGAGCGGCGCGAGATCACGCGCTTTGCGCAGGTCAACCAGCGCATCGTCGAGGTCAACAACCGCAACAACAAGCTGTGGACTTTCTTCTGGCCGCTGGTGGTACTGCTCAACCAGGTCGGACTGCTGGTGGTGTGGGCGGTGGGCGCGCGCCAGGTCTTGCATCACCAGATCACCGTTGGCGTGCTGACCGCGTTCATCGCCTACATCAGCCGCTTCTACACGCGCGTCGAGAGCATGAGCCGCATGCTCACGGCGACCCAGCGCGCCTCGGCGGGCGCGCAACGGCTGTTCGAGATTCTCGACCGCGTCCCGACCGTCCTCGATCCCAAGGATCCGATCCCCCTCGGCGAGGTACGCGGGGAAATCGTGTTCGAGCGCGTGTCCTTTCGCTACGGCAGCCGGCTGGTACTCGACGACGTCAGCTTCTCCGTGGCACCCGGGCAAATGATCGGCATCGTGGGCCACACCGGTTCGGGCAAGAGCACGGTGGCCAACCTGCTCTGCCGATTCTACGACGTCTCGGCCGGAGCCGTGCGCGTGGACGGCAAGGACATCCGTCGCCTCTCGGTCGAGGAGTACCGCAAGCACATCGGTATCGTGCTGCAGGAGCCGTTTCTCTTCTTCGGCACCATCGCCGACAACGTCGGCTACGGCCAGCCCAACGCCAGCTTCGCGCAGATCATCGAGGCGGCCCGAGCTGCGCACGCGCACGACTTCATCCTCAAGCTGCCCGAGTGCTACGACTCGCTGGTCGGCGAGCGCGGGCAGTCGCTGTCCGGCGGCGAGCGCCAGCGCATCGCCATCGCCCGCGCCATCCTGGTCGATCCGCGCATTCTCGTGCTCGATGAGGCGACCTCGGCGGTGGACACCCACACCGAGCGCGAGATCCAGCGCGCGCTCGACAACGTGGTCGCGGGCCGCACCACCATCGCCATCGCCCACCGGCTGAGCACCTTGCGTAAGGCAGACCTCCTGCTCGTCATCAAGGACGGCCGTCTGGCCGAGCGTGGCACGCACGCGCAACTCCTCGCGCTCGATGGCGAGTACGCCCGCCTGCATCACGCGCAAGCCTCCACGGCGGCGCGGACCGAGGTCGAGAGCGCAGTGCAGGGCCCAGAGGACACAGAGCCGTCGAAGCAGCGGGCGGTTCCACGCATCGAAGCGAGCCGTCTGTCCCTGGAGCGCGACGGCGACGGCAACCTATGGGCCCGTGATCGCTCCGGCGGCGCGCGTCTCCGGGTGATGCCGCGCCGTTGTTTTCCACTCACGCATCCCGAGGGTTTCGTGTGTCTGGCCGACGAGCACGGGCAGGACCGCGCGTCGATCGAGGATCTCGGCGTACTCGCCGCGGACTCCCGGCAGGCCCTGCTTTCGGCACTGGCGCAAAGCGAATTCCTGCCGCGGGTGACGCGCATCGAGCGCGTCGTCCACCAGGCAACCTGGTCGGAATGGCACGTGGTCACGGACCGCGGCGCTCGCACCTTTGTTGTCGAACAAGAGGACCACATCCGCCGTCTCGACGATGGCCGTCACGTCATCACCGATTCCTTCGGCATGCGCTTCCTGGTGCCTACGCCCGAGCAGCTCGACGCCCCCAGCCGCCGCTGGCTGGGACGGTACTCCTAGCTCAGCCTCGCCCCACGAAGTGGGGAGAGGCCGCCGAGCGGAGCTCGGCGGGTGAGGGGCTCTCTGTGGTTAGACCCGGAACAGCTCGGTGCTGAGGTACTTCTCGCCGCGGTCGGGGAAGATGGTGACGATGGTGCCGGAGTCGATCTCGGACGCCACCGTGCGCGCGGCGTAGAGAGCGGCGCCGCTCGACATGCCAACGAAGATGCCTTCCTGGTGGGCGATCTGGCGCGCGAGCTCGAAGGCGTCCTCGGTCTCGATCATGATGTGGCGGTCGATCTGGGCGGGGTCGTAGATGGCCGGCACGATGGCTTCCTCCAGGTTCTTGAGGCCCTGGATGTAGTGGCCGAGCACGGGATGGGCGCTGACGATCTTCACCGACGGCAGCTTTTCGCGCAAGGCGAGGCCAACGCCCATCAGGGTTCCGCTGGTGCCGAGCGACGACACGAAATAGTCGAGCCGGCCCGAGGTCTGGGCCAGGATCTCTTGGGCCGTGCCGAGGTAGTGGGCAAGCTGGTTGTAGTGGTTCGAGAACTGGTCGGGCATGAAGTACTTGTCGGGGAAGTCGCGCACCAGCTCGCGCGCCTTCATGATGGCGCCGTCGGTGCCGAGGTTGGCCGCGGTCAGGGTGGTTTTCGCGCCGAACGCGGCGATCATCTTGCGCCGCTCGACGGAAACCGCCTCGCTCATGACGATCTCGACCTGGTAGCCCTTGACCGCGCCGATCATGGCCAGGGCGATGCCGGTGTTGCCGCTGGTCGGCTCCAGGATGATCTTGTCCCGTGTGAGCGTGCCCTCGTGCTCGGCCTGCTCGATCATCTTGAGCGCGATGCGGTCTTTGATGCTGCCGGTGGGATTGAACCCCTCCAGCTTGGCCAGGAGGGTGACCCGCGGGTTCGGGCACAGGCGCTGGATGCGCACCATGGGCGTCCCGCCGATGAGGCCGAGGATGGAAATCGCGGGGGTTGCGAAGCAGGGCGGTACGGGTGATGGGTCTGGCATGGCTGCGTTTCCGGCAATGGGTCGGCTGATTCACGCCCCGGTCGCGTACTCGTCGAGCAGTTCCTCCATGCGGCCGAACACGTCGGTCATGGTCTTCTCGTCGGGCAGGAGGGTGATGCGGAAGTGGTTGCGGTAGGGCACGTTGAAGCTCGACCCCGGCGCGACCAGCACGTGCTTGCGCTCGAGCAGATCCCAGGCGAACTTCTGATCGTCGAAGTTGGGTAGCTTGGTCAGATCCACGCCCGGGAAAGCGTAGATCGCCCCGCGCGGTGGCAACACCGTCAGGTACTTGCTGCGCTGGCAGCCGTCGAGCACGGTCGCGCGAGTCTGAAAGAGCCGTCCTCCCGGTTCGGTCAGCTCGTAGATGGATTGATGGCCGCCGAGCGCGGTCTGCACGGCCCACTGGCCGACGACATTCGAGCAGAGGCGCAGCGAGCAAAGGGTATCGAGGCCGAGCATGTACTCCTGCGCGTGGTCCTTCTCGCCCGAGAAGCTGAGCCAGCCCACGCGGAAGCCGCAGGACCGGTAGACCTTGGACAACCCGGAAAAGGTTCCGCAGAGGGTGTGCTTGACCAGGGTCGCCACGGGGGTGTACTCGGCGCCTTGGTAGGTGATGCGGTCGTAGATCTCATCGGTGAAGACCACCAGGCCGTGCTCCTCGGCGAGATTCACCATCTGCTGCAGAACCTCACGCGGATAGACCGCGCCGGTGGGGTTGTTGGGCGAGATGATGACCATGGCGCGCGTGTGCGGCGTGACCAGCTTGCGGAGCGCCTCGAGGTCGGGCAAGTAGTTGAGCTCGGGCGGGCAAGGATAGTGGACGGCCTTGCCGTCGTTCAGGTGGGTGGCCGCGGTCCACAGCGGATAGTCGGGGCTGGGCACCAGCACCTCGTCGCCCTCGTCGAGCAGCGCGCGTAACGAGAAGAGGATGAGCTCGCTCACTCCGTTGCCCATGAAAACGTCTTCCGCGGTCGTGTCCATCACGCCGCGGCTCTGCTGCTGCATCACCACGGCCTCGCGCGCGGGAAAGATTCCCTTCTGGTGACAGTAGGCGTCGGAATCGCGCAGGTTCTCGATCATCGCCTGGCGCATGGTTTCAGGGGCGCGGAACCCGAACGCGCCGGGGTTGCCGATGTTGAGCTTGATGATCTCGTGCCCCGCCTTCTCCAACTCCACGGCGTGGCGAGCCAGCGGTCCGCGGATTTCGTAATGGACGTTGGCAAGCTGGGAACTGGATTTGATGCGGAGCGGTTTCATGATTGGCTACCAAAGATAGTCCAGTCGCCGGTGGCCGCAAAGTCTTTGGCATTGCGTTGCTGGCGCGACCGCGGCGCGTCGGGAAAGGTGCGATGGCGCACACGCTGCCGCCCAGCTCTGCGTGCTATGTTTTGGGTGCGTTCCCATTTCACGCGGATGAGGTTTGTATCTAACGTGAAGACATACGTAGTAGGACTTCTAGGGATATTGGCGGCTTTCGTCGCCCAGGGTTGTGCCGGGGCCAAGATCGAAAACGCGGGTGGCAGCGGCGGCCCGGGGCCTGGGGGCTCCGGGCAGGAAGGTGGGGCGGGCGGCGGCATCATGATCGACCTCGATGCCGCGGTGACGGTCAGTGGTCCTGACCTGGGCAGCCCGGAACCGCTCCCCGATCTCAAGGGGTATCACTGTGACGAGGCCGGCAACTGCACTCTCTGCCAGCCCGTGAACATTCTGTCGTTGGGGCAGCCCGCCCACTATGGCGCGAACAGCGGCAGCGCCGACAACACGGACGCATTCCAGGCCTTCATGAACAGCAACACCGGCGGCACGGCGACCATGAAGATGGTAACGAAGTTCACCCACATGGCCGAGCTGAACCTCGACCAGTACGACGTCATCATCCTGCAAGCGTTGGAGGAAAGTGAATACACGGGACTGTGGTCATTCGACAGTGACGATGCCGCAGCCTTGCGAGATTGGGTCAAGATAGGTGGACACGGGATTATCGCAATGAGCGGCTATGGTGGTAACGTCCCCGAGGTCGATCCGCTCAATCAACTATTGGGGAATAGCACAGACAACTGGAGCGGAATCTCCTACAACAAGGAGGACACCTACAACTCGTGTCCTGACAATATGTGCTATTGTGCCTATTCGTCGGTCGCATTCAATGGTTGGCAAACAAGTTGTGACGCCTGCGCTGCTATCACCGTGAATCATGACAAGTCCACACTAGGGAAGGTCGGCATCTTTCATGGTCGCTCCATCAACTGTGCCGGCTCGGACTGTCAAGTCTTCGCGAAAGATCCCACGTATGGAAATGTCGGCGTGGCGAAAATAATCGGGAACGGTCGAATAGTCGCCTGGAGCGACGAGTGGGTGACCTATACCAGCCAGTGGGGCTTGGTCCCAGACACCTCGTCGTCAGCTTATGACGATCCCAACAAGAGCCCGCAGTGCGTAGGGCACACGCCGTACCAGTCCTATACCGTGCCGCAGTTTTGGTACAACGTCTTCAGGTGGGTGGCTCAGACCACTTGCCTCACCATCGTACTGCCGCCGACGGTCAACACCGTCCAGCAGATCATTCCCTGATCGCTCACTCCGGGCTGCCGCGCAGGCGCCAGATGACCTGGGTGGCGGCGATGACGAAGAGCGGCCCCGCGATGAGCAGGGCGTGCACGAGCGCCAGCTTGCCGAGGCCCAAGAGGGCATAGACCAAGAAGATGAACACGAAGAAATCGCGCCTGCCCATGGTGTAGAGCACGATCATGGGGTTGGCGCGGGTCTTCGTCAGGCGCGTCTTCATGTTGTCGCTGCCGGTCAGCCGCCAGCGTACCTTGATGATCTCGCCGCCCTCGCCTTGCCGGCGGATCTCCGTCAGCGCGACGAAGTCGTAGACGATGTGCATGAGGCTGGCGACCAGACCGGCGGAGAGGAAAAGATTCGAGCCGGTGGCGCGATAGAAACCGATGCCGAGGGCGGCGAAGATGGCGATGTTGAGGCCGTCGTCGACCAGGGTGTCCAGCCACTCGCCGATGGCGCTTTGTTGAAAGCGCACGCGCGCCAGCTCGCCGTCGCAACCGTCGAGGATCGACTGCACATGGGCGAGGAAGAAGCCCCAGAGCATGAATGTGTAGCTGCCGCTCGCGATGAAGGTGGCGCCGAGCAAGCCGACCAGGGCGGCGCCGAGCGTGACCTGGTTCGGGGTGAGAGGCAGGCGGCAAAGCAGGTGGCGGGTGATGAAGAAGGAAACCGGCTTGTTCAGGTAGCGCGCCACGAAGCCGAGGTCGCCGCGCAGCAACTCGGCGAAGACGGCGCTTTCGGCCTTCCGGCGCGAGATCTCGTCCACGACCTTGAGCCCGCCGTCGAGCGAGCGATTGGTGGGGCGCACTTCGTCGGCGCCGACCTCGGGGACACCCTCGAGCTCCTTGCGCAGCCCCGCCAGCTCGTCGGGGCGGGGAACCCGGCGCAGCAGCGCCGTGGGCGGCAGGTACTTGGGCAGGGGACAGCTTCCGTCCGAGGCGACGATGATCGAGAGGCCCATGCGATCCAACTGCTTGAGCGACCGCTCGACCACGGAAAGGCCGGCGACGTGCATCCCCGCGCCCACGACCTCGGAGGCGGTGGCGCGCACGATCACGGCGCGCTTGGCCGGCTGCGGGATGGCATCGACTACGGTGGGGGTTACGGGTTCGTCGGCGTCGGTCACGTTGGGGAGGCAGAGTCTGCCTGAGTCGGACCCAAAGTGCACGCACTACCGGGCAGGCGGAGCTACTCCTCCGGCAGGATCAGCATGTTGTCCGCGAGGCCCGACCAGCGAATCACTTGTACCCCGGCGAGCAGGGTGTAGGCATGCACGTTGCCATCGGGCATGGCCCGGAAGTCGAGGGTGGGGGTGATGGCCCAGCCGCCGGTCAGGCGCTTGCGCCAGGGGAAGAAGTCGTACATCACCCCGAGGGTCATGTACGACCCGCCGCCGCCGCGTAGCGAGTTGTCGAGCGCGGTGTTGTCCTTGACGAAAACGTAGCCTATCCCGAAGCCGGCATGCACCGAGAGGTTGCGCCACAAGGTAGCGTCGCCTTCGAGGATGAGGCCGCCCGTGCCCCCCTTGTCGTTGCCCTTCTTGATGCGGCCGAGCTGGTAGCCGGCGTCCTCGTAGAGCAGGCCCAGGCCAAACCGCTCGGTGATGAGTTGGCCGATGCGGAAGGTGAAGCCGTAGCCGCCATAGACGCCGTGGTTGTGGCCTTCCTCGATCAGGTTGGCAGCAACGCCATTGAGCCCGAAGCCAATCCAGTAGCCCTGCCGGGCACGCGGCATTTCCAAGAGCGAGCGCGACTCGCCCGTGTCCTGGGCAAAGGCTTTGCGGTCGAAGCCCGTCACCAGCGTGAGCAGGAGAGCGGCCCCGAGCAACTTCATCGCCACCCACCGCATTAGAACTCTCCCTTCACGCCGAGGATGGGATAGATGGGCAACCCCTGGCTCCAGCGCTGTTTCGAGAAGTTGTAGTTGTATTCCGGGCTTTCAGGATTGGCGCGGTTGGTGACGTTCTGTAGGTCCAGGTACGCCGTCAGCATCCAGGTGTTGTAGATCCAGCGCTTGTCGACGCGGATGTCGAGTTGGTAGAAAGCCGGCACCCGCGTGGAGTACGTGGTCCCATACACGGGGTTGTACACGTCGTTCGAGGCGTTGTAGACCGCGCCGGTGACCGGTGTGGCCGGGTTGCCGGTGACGTAGCGGAAGCGCGAGCCGGCCTGCCAGTTGCGCGGCAGCGTGTACGAGCCGAACACGGTCAGGATGTGCGTCTGGTCGTACTGAAAGAGCCGGTAATCGGTGGCGCCCGAATCGCGGCGCTCGGAGCGCATGAGCGTGTAGGCGAGCCAGCCCACGAACTTGCTCGACAGCTCGTGCTTGCCGACCAGCTCCAGCCCGTAGACGCGGCCCTTGCCGTTGTTGTCGAAGCGGGACGCGGTCGAGTCGCCGTTGGCCGAAGCCGGCGTGACGCTGATCATGTTGTCCAAGTTCTTGTAGAACCCGGTGGCGTCGAGGACGAGGTACTTGCGCGGCTTCCATTCGGCGCCCGCCGAGGTGTGAAGGGCGCGCTCGCACTTGAGGCTGGGCGTGCCGAACACCGGGTCGGTCTGGTGGAATTGTGGTTGCTGATAGAAGAGCCCGACGCCGCCCTTGAAGGTGACTTGCGGGGTGAGCTCGTAGCGGGCGGTGAAGCGCGGCGCGAGCGTGGGCTGGGAAACCTGGTGCCAATAGTCGAAGCGCAAACCGGGCAAGAGCAACAGGTTCTTGATCGGCCGCCACTCTAGCTCGGCAAAGGCGCCGGCCGGCCAGAAGTAGCCCTTGCCATCGATCTTCTGGTGACGGACCGCGGAGTAGTCGTAGTTGGCCAGGCTTTGCCCCTCGACGGGCGGGTTCGGGACGTTGAAATCGCCGTTGGTGATTCGCCCATACTGGATGTCGAGGCCGCCGGTGAGCGCCAGACCCTTCCACCACTCGTAGCGGGCGGTGTCACGGAAGTGCGTGAACATGAGGTCGTAGGTGATGTTCCAGTTGAAGAACCGGATGTCCAGGTGGTCCCCGCCCTGCGAAAGCCGGATCGTGTTCTCGAAGCGGTCGTTGGGGATGTACTTGTAGGTGCCGAGCGCCCGCCAGAAGGAGGTCGCGTCGCTGATCTGATTTCCGGTGAGGATGGTCCCGGCCTTGCCGGTGTTGCGAAGCACCACGTGGAAGGCGTCGTCCGAGCCGAAGACGAACAGGCGCAGATCGTGGGCCGGCGCGGGCCGGTAGCTGGCCAAGAGCTGGTAGTCGTAGTATCGCGGCAACTGCAGCGACTTGACGGGCAAGTCAGAAGGCAGGGCCGCCTTGATAACGTAGTCAATCCAACTTCGGCGGGCGGCAAGCGCAACGGT